>CAJXLH010000041.1 GCA_913055925.1 uncultured Maritalea sp.
CAAAATCTGGATATCCCCGGGCAACACAGCATCCGACACAATGTTCTTGAATTTCGAAATGTCAAATCGTCCAACAGGATCACTCAGGCGCACACCCATTCTGTCCAGTTGTGTCGAGACCTTAAATGACCCCTCAAACAAGGATTGCCAGACTTGCGGCCCGAGCAAATCGGCGTGAAGCCCGGGCAAAACTCGAATGTGATTTTCGCCGCGAACAATTTCGTCGGTTGAGCTTGTAGAGACATGTTCCGTTTGGTCGTTGCGCTGCAATTCCAAAACATCGCCAGCTTTGAGATTCCGACCATCTAGGCCACCGATGGACGCTGCAGTATTTGTTGCGCGGCTGCCCATAACCTTTGGCACATCAAATTCTGCGGAAAACCGCAAGTAGCCATAATTTCCGGCTGGGCCCGTTGAAATTGAAATCTCATCACCTGAAGACAGTTCTATCGACTTTGAACAATCGAAAGGTTCACCGTTTTGCTTGCAGGTGAACTGTCCACCCGCAACGGCCAATTCAATCGGTTGCCCATCGTAAGATAAATCTATGCCCAGCATACCAAATTCAATTGCGCTTGCCGCAGCATCAGTTAGGCGTTGACCGGCCTCAAGAAATGCTTGCCTGTCCATTGGTCCGCTTGCCGATATGCCATATTGAAGTGCATTCGGTCTCCCCATGTCCTGCACGGTTGAGTTGGGTGAAACCCGGCTTATCTTAATCCTGCCCATCGCCATCACATCCGCGCCTCGAAGCGAACATTGTCGCCAGGTTGGATCGACACGGGCGGTGACGCCAATGCATCAAAATTGCGAAAATCAGTATAACCGATCACATGCCAACCGGTCCGAATAGGTCGAGATGTAATTGCGGATTGCCCTGCCGCAAACAACACGGCACCGGCCTCTATCCCCTCTTGCACCGTTTTACGGCGAGGCACCAACATGTCTTCTCCATGCAGGCCAAGATAAACAAACCCTGGTGAAAAACCTAAAGAAAGCGCCCGAAGCATAGAAGCAGTGTGGCGTTCGACAAACTCCGTTTCAGAGATGCCCAGTTGCTTACTGGCATCACGCAAGCCCAGCGCATTTTCGCCACCATATTGAACACTGACAGTATGTTCCGTGTGATCTCGTTGGACTTCAGAGAAATTGTCTTTTGAAATGATTAGGCTGAGTTCTTGGCGCAACTCATCGTAGCTGATGCGAGATGGATTATATCGAACCAGAGTTGAAACTAGGTTTGACGTCACGTCGAACAGGCGTGAGCCTAGTTCCTCTTGTACTGCGTCTTTGAAGGCGTGTGCTTTTGTGTTCGCTTCCAAGCTAAGCTGATCGGCGAAACGCACGAGAATTGCGTTTTCGCCAATCGGGTTTATGCGGGCAACTGCTTTTTCCATTTTTCTAAAGTCGTCCTGCCCGCAAGATGTTTCTTAGAACAAACCGACGATTTCGCCATTGTCGTCCAAGCCGATACCTTCGGCTGACGGTTTTCGCGGCAAGCCCGGCATCGTCATAATGTCACCGCATACAACAACAACAAAACCTGCGCCAGCGCTTAGCCGCACTTCACGCACAGGAATTACATGGCCGGTTGGTGCGCCGCGCAAATTCGGGTCGGTTGAGAAGGAATATTGGGTTTTTGCCATACAAACCGGCAATTCCCCATATCCAGCTTCTTGCCACTCATTGAGTTGGTTTTCGATTTTCTTATCCATCGTCGCTTTGTCTGCGCGATAGATTTCGCTCGCGATCTTCTCAATCTTTTCTTTGAGCGAAAGATCATCATCATAAAGGGTGGAGAAATCCGCTGTGTCTGCATCTGCAAGTGCAACCACTTTTTCCGCCAAGGCAACGGTACCTTCTGACCCCTTTTCCCAGTGCTCACAAATCACCGCTTCAACGCCAATTGAACGACAATATTCTTGCACAGCCGCAATTTCGGCATCCGTGTCTGTCACGAATTTGTTGATCGCAACCACAGCTGGCACGCCAAACTTTTGAACGTTTTCAACGTGGCGACCGAGGCTCGCACAGCCCTTTGTCAGCGCCTCAACATTCTCATCACCCAAAGTATCTTTCGCAACGCCACCATTCATTTTCAATGCACGGATGGTCGCCACAATCGCCACAGCAGATGGCGACAATCCCGCCTTGCGACACTTGATGTCGAAGAATTTCTCTGCACCCAAATCTGCGCCAAAGCCGGCTTCTGTTACAACATAGTCAGACAGTTTGAGCGCAGTTTTGGTGGCGATCACTGAGTTACAACCGTGAGCAATGTTCGCAAACGGGCCACCATGGACGAACGCCGGGTTGTTTTCCAACGTCTGCACCAAATTCGGCTGCATTGCTTGTTGCAACAGCACTGTCATCGCGCCATCTGCCTTGATATCGCGGCAATAAACAGGTGTTTTGTCGCGGCGGTATGCAACTATGATGTCGCCTAATCGACGCTTTAGATCGTCAAGATCAGAGGCAAGGCACAAGATTGCCATGATTTCGCTGGCGACCGTGATGTCGAAGCCCGCCTCGCGTGGGAAACCATTCGCGACACCGCCCAGTGAAGCAACAATCGACCGCAACGCGCGATCATTCATGTCCATCACACGTCGCCAACTGATCCGGCGAATGTCGATTTCGAGTTCATTGCCCCAATAAACGTGATTGTCCACCATTGCGGACAGCAAATTGTGCGCTGAGGTAATGGCGTGGAAGTCACCCGTAAAGTGAAGGTTGATGTCTTCCATTGGAACCACTTGGGCGTATCCGCCGCCAGCGGCGCCGCCCTTCATCCCAAAACATGGGCCGAGTGAAGGCTCTCGTATACAGATGCTTGCATTTTTGCCAATTTTGTTTAGGGCATCGCCCAAGCCTACGGTCGTGGTTGTTTTGCCCTCACCTGCCGGAGTGGGATTGATGGCCGTCACAAGTATGAGCTTGCCATCTTTGTTGCCCTCAACAGATTTGATAAAATCAGCTGAAACCTTGGCTTTGTCATGGCCAAAAGGCAGCAGATGCTCGTTAGCGATGCCTAGTTTTTCGCCAATTTTGTTAATAGGTTGCTTGACCGCGGCGCGCGCGATCTCGATGTCTGACTTATATGTCATGCGTTCCCGTCCCCAGAGTAACTATGTTTTTTATTCGTTTTTGGAGAGATTAAACGGAAAGAAAAACCAATTGTCTAGGTCAATGTCTCGATTAAATGTTATTGTTTTACGTTAAGTCGTTTACCGATGGAGAGCTATACAAAAACTCAGAGCTACCAAGTGACGATGTTCCAACCATCAATGACCACCGGTTCACTGGTCAGAAGGTATTTTTCAGTGTCGTAGTAGTTTGAGTATTGGTTGCTTACGTTTTCAGTTGAAAGCTTACCAAAGGCTGTGCGGAACAAAACATCTTTCGATTTCAAATCGTAAAGATTGCCCATATCCGCTTTGTCAGTGCCAACCTGAATTTGCGTATAGCGTGCGCCACCAGCGAAATCGTCAATCCACTTTGTCGCATCTGAGAAATGCGGTTTCATGGCATAGCTTGTATCGACCACGACCAAGGCCTTTTTTGGATTGGCGGTGAGATAAAAATGCATCCCACCCCACAATCCGATTTGGAGAACGACAAAAGCGGCGAATGATTTCAAAAATGCCAAATTACATCTCCGAGTTCAGTAGGTTGCCGATACGGTAAGACGCGGACCCCACACTTGATTCAATGTAAGCCGCTTCAACCAAACCTGCCATCGACTTCAAATGATCTGAGGTCAATTCATAGGCAATGGTGTGGATCGGGATGCGAGTATATTTCAGCGTGTCTTTGACGCTGTTGAATTCCAAACCTTCGTTGGTTTCACCATCGCTGAGAACAAAGATCACCAGTTTGTGGTCAGGGTTTGCAGCAGCGAAATTCAACAATTCGTTTGCAGCTACAACCACCGCGTTGTTGGTTGCTGTTCCACCACCTGCTACCAGATTTTCAACTGCACCGATGAAGAGCGACTTTTGCTGCAGGTTGAATGGCCGCACATTGAGGTCAACATTGACGGCGCTGTTGTATGAAACAAGGCCAATAGCGTTGCTGGCAGAAATCAAATCAGACGACTCAATCAAAGCCTTTTTGAGTTCTTTGATGCGAGAACCGTCCATGGACCCTGAAACGTCGGCAACAAACATGGCCGCGATTGGTCGGCCGCCTGACTTTTTGTCTTTCCAAAGCTTTTGTGCCTGTTGGACAAGAGATCCGTCTGCAATGTCGTAGCTCGATGCGTAGTCCGCGTTCTTGCCGAAGCCGTAGTTTTCAATATTGCCTTTGTTGGCTTCTAGGAATTCATTGAATTTGGCCAGAACTTCACGCTCGGCTTCGTCTGCCTGCGGCAATGCATAAAGCGGACTGTCATGCCGAACACCAAACGGAATAAACTCGTAATCAGCCATGCCAGTTACATTCACCCAGGTTTGATGCTCCATCACCAATGCATCCAAAACACCGCTACCAACCGCTGCGTCGCGCATTTGAAGCGTGTTTTGCGCCACAAACGGCACACCAAGTTGGAAGGCTTCAAATGCACTCGCCACGTCAGGCGATAAGAATTGGCTCTCGTCGCCTTGGGCAAATGAGTGCAGAACCATCATTAAGAAGTTGAGGCCCGTGCTTGATTGATATGGATTGGTATATCCCATCGCAAAGTCGCCACTCGTCACTTCGGTGAGCAGTTTCTGCAAGTCCAAAGCGCCATCTGTCGTGATCAAATCAGTCTTTGACTTTTTAACGACGATCCCGGCTGTATTTGGTGCCGTTTGTGGGCTGATTTCGTCAACCTCAATGCCTTGTGCCTCAATCATTTTACCCCAAAGCTTATTTGAAGGTGAAAAGGCATCGGGAACATTTTGTCCTGCGATGATGAATTGCGCGCCCAATCCCGATGGCATTTTGCGAATCGCAATTGCAGCGGTTTTTCCGTTCGAAATTTTCACGCGCTGCGCGTTAAATTTCTCCGCCAATTCATTATAGAGCCCGTCCGTTCCTTTGCCGGATTTTTCAGATGACGTGAATATCTCCACGGCTTCGACAGTTTGAGAGTCAAAACTTTCAACTGTAATTGGATACTCTTCAATGTCTGGCAGCAAAGACAGCAGATTTGTTGCGGTTAGCTCAATATTGGCACGAACGCGGTTTTCTTGGCGTGACGGCCTAATCTGTTCTTCAGTGAGTTTTTTGACGTTAGCGTGCGCAGCTTCTGTTGTCTCAATCGGCGCTTCGCCACATGCTGCAAGCAGCAGAACTGCGCCAAGAGTTGCGGTGTCAAAAAGTGATCTTTTCAAGCTCAACATCTAACATCTCCTTTGCGTCACAAACGACGCTTAAACACTAAATTTCTTCGCGCGATCAGCAAGTTCACGCAATCGCTGCACGGCTTCCTGCTGTTCTGTTTCACCAAACTTTTGAATGTTGGCGACTTCAACAACAGTTTCAGCTAGCTCGGTTAGCATCGTGCGGTTGGTTTCAATAATCTCAGATATCTTGGCG
Organism: uncultured Maritalea sp.; assembly: GCA_913055925.1. Taxonomy (GTDB): domain Bacteria; phylum Pseudomonadota; class Alphaproteobacteria; order Rhizobiales; family Devosiaceae; genus Maritalea. The sequence goes on from CAJXLH010000041.1 coordinate 5,524, forward strand.
CGCTGATTGTCGTGCAGCTCGATGCGACGAACAATTGCTTCGCTTTCGTCCGAATTCGCTCTGGCTTCTTCTAATTCTTCACGATCAATACCGCTGATGCTTCGCGCAACGGCAACCAAATCAGTTAAATTTTGCACCACGATTGTCTGAACGCGCTGCGCGATATCTGCGTGAGCGCTCACCGACATTGGCGAATCTTTGAACCGGTCTGTGACAACCTTGTGGTAGTCATCAACCATGCCAAGCAATCGCGCCGTTTGTTTTGACGCCTCTTCTTCGCCAAGCGCCATCAAATCTGCTGAGATTTGATTGATTTCATTCAGGATACGATCGTAGTTTTGCTGCTCTTTGAGCGCCAAACGCTTCAACTGATCCGCACGATCAAAGCCAAACAAATTGTAGCTCAGCGGAACTGTGAACGCCGACACCAAAGAGATTGCGGCGTAAACACCGACCCAAATCAGATCAACTTGGAACCACCATGCAAAAACCGGAACAAGCGCCAGGGCGAAAACAATTGCTATAATGAAAAAGTTACGCACCGATCCGCGTTGCCCCTCCTGTTTGCTTGAGATGTATATTGGTTGGTTTTCCAACGATTTCAAGCACCAATGTCCAGTTCAGCGCTTAAAAGAGAGCAAATCGGCATCTAAACTTCTTGGAAAAGATCAGTGGCGGGTGGGGAGGGATTCGAACCCCCGGAACGCTTGCACGCTCGCCGGTTTTCAAGACCGGTGCATTCAACCAGCTCTGCCACCCACCCGCAATGATGGAGCGTGATCTAACCCACTCAGTATGATCTTGCAAGTGCTATTTCACGAATTTTTGTTTTCGTTCAACATTTTGCCGTTGAAGCCAACCTGACGTTGGCCTCAACATGATATTTTTGTGCCGCCCTACCCTTTGTCTGCTTCGGTGCTTGTGCGTTTTTTGCGCATGGAAATCAGCACATTTATGCTTTCGACGCCTGTCGCGAAAGCCATGGCGAAGTAGATGTAGCCCTTGGGAATATGGAAGCCCAAACCTTCGGCCACCAAGTTCATGCCGATCAGCAGCAAAAACGCCAACGCCAGCATTTTTGTTGTTGGGTGTTCCGCAATGAATTTTGAAATCGGGATTGATCCAATATACATCACAAACATCGCGATTGTTACCGCAGCCACCATAACCGGAACGTGTTGCGCCATGCCGATAGCTGTTACGATAGAATCAACAGAAAACACCAAGTCAATGATGATGATTTGCCCGATGATGGCCATGAAGGTCGCATCTACTGCTGATCGCGGTTTGTGTTCGTCGGGTTCCTCGACGGCTTGGTGAATTTCGTGGGTCGCTTTGTATAAGAGGAAAAGGCCGCCAACGATCAAAATGATGTCTCGCCAGGCAAAATCATGGCCAAACGCCGTAAAGAGCGGTTGGGTTAGACCAATGATCCATGCGAGCAATGCCAGCATGACAATGCGTGCACCCAAAGCGAGCGCTAAGCCGATTTTTCGCGCTTGATCCGCTTGCTTTTCTGGCAACCGAGAAACAAGTACCGAAATGAAAACGATATTGTCGATTCCGAGAATAATCTCCATCGCCGTGAGCGTCGCCAAGCTGGCCCAAATTGCTGGGTCATAAATCCATTCAAACACGCGCGAATCCTCCAATAAATTCCGCTTGTGGCCAGTTTAATGCTGATTGCGCTACAGCCAAGTAATTTCAGTAGTGGGTGCGACCAGAAGGCATTGGTCAATCTGAGAAATTGCGTGCATATTGTTTAAAACAAGACGGGAGTTCGAGTAATGACGGACAAGTTCGATGTTGCAGTCGTTGGTGGCGGTTTGACTGGAGTTGCAAGCGCGCAGTTGCTGGCAAAGCGTGGGCTTAAGGTCGCTCATTTTGCGCCGCAATTCGCAAAAGACTATCGAACTTCGGCGCTCATGATGCCAACTGTCGAGTTCATGCAAAAAGAACAATTGATCGACGATCCGAGGGAGCTTGGCACTGCCCTCTCAAATATCCGCATCATCGATGCCACAAAAAGACTACTCCGCAGCCCAGAAACGCTGTTCAAATCTTCGGAGCTAAATCTTGATGCGTTCGGGTACAACTTTGCGAACAGCGACCTGTTAGCGAGGTTCTCGAAATATGGTCAGTCCTTCTCTCAGTTCGATACAGCGATTTCAAACGTCGAAAAATCTGATGATGGCTTCACGCTAACGGCCGCAGGTGGCGAGGCCTATTCTGCAACAATGATTTTCGCTGCCGACGGCAAAAAATCTTTCATTCGCGATAGTTTGGGTATGCATTCAAGCATTCGCCCTCACCCGCAAAGTGCCTTGGTGGCCGACCTTGAGTTTGAACACCCTGAACAGCATACGTCAGTCGAGTTTCACTACGAAAACGGACCATTTACGCTGGTGCCTGCTGGCGGAAACAAAATCAATTTGGTCTGGCTTGATGAGCATCAGAAGTTGATTGAAGTGTCAAAGCTTGGCGCAAAGGCATTTCAAAAGCGCGTTGAAGAAAAGTCTCACCGACTTTTCGGTGCCGCGAAACCGCTTACAAAGGCTTTCGTTTTTCCACTCATGAACATGACGGTTCCGAGCGCAGGCAAAGACGGCGTAGTCCTTGTGGGTGAAGCTGCACACGCGTTCCCGCCAATTGGCGCACAGGGACTAAACTTGGGATTGCGCGATGTTGAAGATGCGCTGGATGCCATCACAAGCCTTCGAACCGGCTTTAGCTACGAAGAAGCTGTTTTGGCATCGGAAAAATATGCAGATATGCGAAAAAGTGACCTCTCACGCACCAATAGTTTCGTTGATGGGCTCTATCGGTCTCTGGTTTCTGATCTACTGCCTGCACAAGCGTTGCGGCATGGAGGTCTGTGGGCAATGAAAACCGTGCCACCGCTTAGAAAATTTGCAATGCAGTTCGGTTTGGGCAAATAAAAAGGGGCACGAGGCCCCCTTTTCAATCAATTTATCTAATGCTGGCGAAAACTTAGTTTGAGTTTTCGCTGTTCGCGTCGCCACCAGACTTCTCTTGGCGAAGCTTTTCGGCGGCTTGTTGAAGCTGTTGCTCAAGCGCACTTTGGCCAGTTGACTGTGATTGGAACTGCTCCGGCGTCAGCGCTTCTTCACCTTCATAAACGGCTGTGAAGCCGTTCAAGTCGATGGAAATCTTAAGATCTTTGTTCGCGCGGTTTTTCGCAAGCAAAGTCAACTTCGCGCCACGTTTGAGAGCGCCAACAAATGCTTCATTGACCACCAGCTGGCCGGTACATTTTGTCGGGTCACATGTCACGAATGGCATGCGAATTGGCTTCGTGTTGTCGATTTGCCAAGTCAAACCAAATGGTAGCAAAACCGCAAGCGGCATTTCTGCCTGCGCAAAGAAGCGGTTTTCCGCGGATGGATCGTCGCGCAAGGTAAAGGCGCCAAGCTTCGTAGTGCCGGCGTAAACAACTTGGCGAACAATGCAGGCGCGTTCGCCAGACGAAAGCTCGTCACAAACTTTTAGCCAGTTGTCTTCAGGATTGCGTTCTTTCGGTTGCTCTTCTTGTGCGAATGCGATTGCTGAGTTCAGTCCCACTACACATGCAAAAGCCAACGTGATGATTTTTTTCATGTTTTTGTACATCGTGTTTCCCGTAAAAATACGCAATGCCTTTAGCTGGCATCTACTGCGCGCCATTTCGTCCCTATTGAACCCTCAAATCGGGCAATAACATGACGGTCCAACCATTCCAAACATTTTTCTTGCAAATGGTTGACGCGCAGCGGCTTTTGTCATCCCTAGACAGACTATTGTTTAGTGATTTTCGCTAACTGACTCATAATTCTAGCAACGCCTATCAGCTTTTTGTTGGCGTCTGGCCAATTACGTGAAAACACTAGTTTTTGGTCTGGGCGCACTTTCACTTTTTCCGCTGGATTGCCGATAAGTTGAACGAGCGCTTGCGGATTTGGGAAGATACCATTGCGTAGCGTCACCACGGCACCCTTTGGCCCCGCATCGACTTTCTCAACATTCGCAGTCCGGCAAAGTGCTTTGACCAGAACAATCTTGAGCAGCGACTTCACTTCTTCTGGTAGCGGCCCGAACCTATCGATTAGTTCCGCACCGAACCCATCAATTTCCGTTGATTCAGTGAGATCACCCAACCGACGATAAAGCTGCATACGTACTTGCAAATCTGGCACGTAGTTCTCCGGAATCATAACCGGCATACCAACCGAAATCTGCGGTGACCATTGGCCGTCTTCATCTTCCAGTTCGCCACCAGACTTAAGCGTTGCGACAGCCTCTTCCAGCATCGCTTGATAAAGCTCGTAGCCAACTTCCTTGATGTGACCGGACTGCTCTTCGCCTAGAATGTTCCCTGCCCCGCGGATGTCGAGATCGTGGCTTGCGAGTTGGAAACCGGCACCGAGACTGTCGAGCGACTGAAGAACCGTCAGCCTACGCGTTGCCGTGTCAGTGAGCTTTTTGTGCGTCGGCGTGGTGAACAGTGCATAAGCGCGAATCTTTGATCGACCGATACGACCGCGGATCTGATGGAGTTGCGCCAATCCAAAATTGTCGGCGCGGTGCACGATCAAAGTGTTAGCTGTTGGAATATCCAAACCACTCTCCACAATGGTTGTGGCAATCAGCACGTCAAACTTGCCATCGTAAAAGGCGTTCATAATGTCATCGAGTTCGCCAGGTGACATTTGGCCATTCGCAACGACATATGAGACTTCAGGAACCCGTTCTTGCAAAAATTGAACAATATCTGCCTGATCTTTGATGCGCGGCACGACATAGAATGATTGGCCACCACGGTATTTTTCGCGCAGCAGTGCTTCACGGACAACGTGTGGATCGAAAGGCAAAACAAAGCTGCGCACCGACAAACGGTCAACCGGCGGTGTTGCCAACAGCGAAAGATCACGGACCCCGGTGAGCGCCAATTGTAGCGTTCTCGGTATAGGTGTCGCGGACAATGTGAGAACGTGCACGCTGGACTTCAATTCCTTCAAACGCTCTTTGTGCCCGACCCCGAAATGCTGCTCTTCATCGACCACAAGAAGACCTAAGTCTTTGAACTTGATTGTTTTTGCCAGCAACGCATGGGTGCCGATGACAATATCCACACAGCCATCCGCCAAACCATCTTTTGTCAATTTGAGGTCTTTAGCGCTCACTAGGCGCGAAGCTTGGCGAACATGTACCGGTAAATCGGCGAAACGTTCCGAAAATGTTTTGAAGTGCTGACGCGCTAGCAAGGTTGTCGGCACAACAACCGCAACCTGCTTTCCAGAAAGCGCAACGGCAAATGCTGCGCGAAGGGCAACTTCGGTTTTGCCGAATCCAACATCGCCGCAAACCAAGCGATCCATCACCCGACCATTTGAAAGATCGTCAAAGATCGCATCAATTGCGTTGAGTTGATCCTCGGTCTCTTCATATGGGAATCGCGCGCAAAACTCTTCGTACGGACCCATCTGCGCATCAACCACATCGCCCTTAGACAAGGTTCGGGCAGCGGCGATTTGGATAAGCTGCTCCGCCATCTCGCGGATACGTTTTTTAAGTTTTGACTTCTTGGCTTGCCAGGCAACACCACCGAGCTTGTCTAGGATCCCGTCGCCAGCGTCGCTGCCATAGCGTGACAAAAGCTCAATATTTTCAACAGGAAGATAAAGTCGGTCGCCTTTGGCATATTCGATTTCAACACAATCGTGTGGCGCGTTCATCACTTCGATGGCCTTAAGACCAACAAAGCGGCCAATCCCGTGATCGACATGCACGACAAGATCACCTGATGCGAGACCAGATGCTTCAGTTAAGGCATCGCTTGCCTTTTTCTTGCGACGAGCACGGATGATGCGTTCGCCAAGAATGTCTTGCTCAGAAAGCAGTAAGAAATCGTCTGTTTCGTAGCCGCTCTCGAGCCCAAGTACGAAAAGACCAACTTCCCCAAAGTTCAGCTTTGCGGCTTCAGACCACTTCTCCATAAGCTTTGTGGCTGGGACTTCGTGATCATTGAGCACTTGCTCCATTCGATCACGCGTTCCCTCAGACCAACAGGCGATTGCGACACGTTTCTTCGCCTTCGCACGATCACGCACCATCTCAACAACAGCTTCAAACAAGTTGATATCTTGCGATTGGCGCTGCTGCTGGAAGTTCGGCGCAAGCTGCGCATCACGGGCATCAACGGAAGCATCGTCGACGCTTAGTGTTGAAAATGGTGTGATTTGAATGATGTCAGCGGTGGTCGCCACCGCCAAGTCATCGCCCAGAAGAAATAGTTTTTCTGGCGGTAACGGCTTGTAGACAGTGGTATCTCCACCATCCTCAAATGCTTCTTTACGTGCGCTATAGTAGTCAACCAGTTGCCGACGGCGCTCGCCAATGGCTTGATTGACCTGCTCGTCTAGCAAAACCGGTGCGTTGCCAAGATAGTCAAAGAGTGTATCTAGCTCTTCATAGAACAAGGGTAGCCAGTGTTCCATGCCGGCAAATCGTTGTCCTGAACTGATTGCAGCATATAGAGGATCGTCCGAGGTATCGCCGCCAAACTCCGCGGTGTATCCACGTCGAAAACGTGATATCGCGTCATCCGTTAGGACAATTTCACCCATCGGCACAATGGTTGCGCTTTTTTGCTGTGCGACCGTCCGCTGTGTTTCTGGGTCAAAAGTCCTGATGCTTTCCAAGAATGAACCGAAGAAATCGAACCGCAAAGGCGTTTCAGACCCCGCCGGAAACAAGTCGATTATTCCGCCTCGAACGGCATATTCGCCCGGCTCACGAACCGTCGGTACACGCAAATATCCATTTACTGCAGCCCAAGTTACGAGTTTTTCGGTTGGGAAATCCTGCCCGGACTTTACGCTTAAAGAAAACTCTCCAACATGCTGTTTTGTTGGTATCTTTTGCTGAACCGCATTTACACTTGTGAGTACGATGCAGTTCTTCGGATCGTGCTGCAACCGTGCAAGAGTGGTCATGCGCGCGGCGAGAACACCTGCGTTTGGCGACACACGGTCGTAGGGCAAGCAGTCCCACGCCGGGAACGTTAGAATGTCTTTCTCCGGCAGTAATGTGCGCAAATGGTCAGCCATCTTTTGCATTCGACGCCCATCTCGCGCAATAAAGCAAAATGCAACTTGATCACCAGTCGCTTCACTGCGGCTATAGTCGCGCAGAACAAACGGCTGCAGACCGTCCGGCACACCGGTTACATATTTATGGGGCGACAGCGCTTGTACGTCGTCAGCCAGTTCGTCTGTTGACATCCCTACCCCTCAAACCTGCGCATTTGGTGAGCCGCAATCTTTTTAATGAGGTCGGTATTC
>CAJXLH010000042.1 GCA_913055925.1 uncultured Maritalea sp.
CCAATAAACGCGCCATATCGGCCAAGTTTGAGTGACAAACGGCCTGTATCGCAATCTGGGCACTTGCGTGGATCGCCACCATCTTCGCGTGGTGGGAAGATGTGATCACCCAACAGCGCGTTCAGCGCATCAAGCACCTCAGATACGCGCAGATCTTTAATCTCGGTCACATGCGAAGAGAAATCGCGCCAGAACTTTGTCAAAACGTCCTTGTAGCGGATCTTGCCGTCAGAGATTTCATCCAGCTGTTCTTCCAGATCAGCGGTAAAGCCATACTCCACATAACGCTCAAAGAAGCTTTCGAGGAATGCCGTCACCAAACGTCCACGATCTTCAGGGATCAGTGCGCGTTTTTCGAGACGAACATAGTCACGATCCTTCAAAACGCCCAATGTTGCCGCAAATGTCGAAGGACGGCCAATGCCGAGCTCTTCCATTTTTTTGATCAAGCTTGCTTCAGTGAAGCGGGATGGCGGCTGGGTAAAGTGCTGCTCGGCAGATACTTCGTTCAACTTCGGCTGGTCGCCTGTATCTAGTTTGGGCAGCTCTTTTGAATTCTCGTCATCCTTCTCCGTCTTGCCGACGCCGTAAAGCGACATGAAGCCGGGGAATGTGACAACGGAACCAACCGCACGTAGGTCAATATTGCGCGCCCCGCTGACTTGCAGGTCAGCAGTGGTCCGCTCAATTTCTGCAGCGCGCATTTGGCTGGCCATGGTGCGCTTCCAAATCAGGTCATAGAGCTTGAACTGGTCTGGATCGAGGTTTTTCAGTTGGCTCGGTACACGTGACAAATCAGTTGGTCGAACGGCTTCGTGTGCCTCTTGGGCGTTTTTCGCCTTTGACTGATAAATGCGAGCTTTTTCAGGCAGATAGTTGTCGCCGAAGTCGCGTGCGATTTGGCGACGCGTCGCGTCAATCGCCTCAGGCGCCATTTGCACGCCGTCGGTACGCATATAGGTGATCAAACCTTCTTCATACAAACGCTGCGCGATTTGCATGGTGCGCGACGGCGAGAAGCTTAGGCGGCTCGAGGCGTCTTGCTGCAAGGTTGACGTTGTAAACGGCGCATATGGATTGCGCTTTGTTGGTTTCTTCTCAACATTGCCAACCTGAATGTTGCCAGCCTCAATTGCTGCTTTGATCGCCTCTGCGTCAGCTTGGGTTTTGATGTCGTGTTTATCGACCTTGTTTCCATCAACTGCATAAAGACGAGCATCAAATGTTTTACCGTCTTTTTCAAACTGCGAGATGACGCTCCAATATTCTTGCGGCTTGAATTTTTCAATCTCTGTCTCACGCTCGCACACGAGGCGAAGCGCCACAGATTGCACACGGCCAGCAGAGCGTGAACCCGGTAGTTTGCGCCAAAGCACAGGCGAAAGCGTAAAGCCCACAAGATAGTCGAGCGCGCGGCGCGCCAAATAGGCGTCAACAAGCGGCACATCGAGATCGCGCGGATTTGCCATGGCATCAAGAACCGCAGACTTGGTGATCGCGTTAAACACAACGCGCTTCACTGGCTTGTCTTTGAGCGCTTTTTTCTGTTTCAGGACTTCCAAAACGTGCCAAGAAATCGCTTCACCTTCGCGATCCGGGTCAGTCGCGAGAATAAGTTCGTCAGATTCTTTAACGGCGCGTGTGATGTCGGTGAGGCGTTTTTTTGACGCTGAGTCGACTTCCCACTTCATTTCAAAATCATGTTCGGGGTCAACCGAACCATCTTTTGAAGGCAAATCGCGAACGTGTCCGAAAGAAGCGAGAACCTCGAAATCTTTGCCGAGATATTTATTGATTGTCTTAGCTTTTGCCGGGCTTTCGACAATAACAACTTTCATCGCTTAACTTCCTTAAAACCTGAGTTTTGACGCGACAAACTGCGCCAGTTCGCGCGCTCATGTCAATCACTGAGCGGCGTAATCGATTTGCTCACCTAGTAGAGAAACAAGACAATTTCAAGTGATTGTTTGTCTTAAGAGGTGAATTTCAAACTGACCAACTGTCCACTTGCCCGTTCAATTCGACCGGCGATTTCGAGATCGAGCAGTACCAATTGGACAGCTTGCGCTGGCAAGTTGGTAGCCCGAATAATTTCGTCCACGGCAGTTGGGGTGTGGCTCAAGGCGTTTAGAACTTGCTCGCTCGCCTCAGGCGTATTTTCGTCGTCCCAATCAAATGCAATTTCGTCTTCCTCGGACTGCGCGAGCCCCAAATGCTCAACCTTGAAATTGGCCAATTGCTCCAAAATGTCGTCGGTATTTCTTACGAGCGTTGCGCCATCGCGGATCAGTTTGTTCCCGCCGGCAGATCTAGGGTCGAGTGGAAAGCCGGGTATCGCCATAACATCTCGATTTTGTTCGTTTGCCAGGCGAGCGGTGATGAGCGAGCCTGATCGTATAGCAGCTTCTACGACAACGACGCCAAGCGACATGCCCGCAACGATCCGGTTACGTCGCGGAAAATCTCGCGCGATGGGTTTGGTGCCCAACGGCATTTCACTCACAAGTGCACCGCCACCTTCAACAATTGCCTCGGCAAGCCCGCGATTTTGATCGGGATATATGTGATCAACGCCACCAGCGAATACAGCAATGGTTTGTGTCTCAATACTGGCGGCGTGTGCCGCACTGTCGATGCCACGCGCTAGACCAGAAACAATTTTGTAGCCCTGCTGCCCAAGTTCAGACGCTAGTTGTCTTGTGAGGGCCATGCCTGCTGCGGAGGCGTTTCTGGCGCCGACCATCGCAACGGTTTTTGTGAGGTTGTTCGATAATTGACCGATAACAGAAAGAAGTGGAGGTGCGCCTGCCGCGTGCGTCAGGAGTTCTGGATAGTCTTCTTCGCAAAGGGCGATCAAACTGCCGCCAAGCGCATCTAATGTCTCAATTTCGCGGAGCGCTTTGTCTTTCGCGCAAATGCGGATGGGTTTTGCTGCGCCGCCGCGCGCCGCAATGTCTGGCAGGGCATCAAGCGCATTGGACGCCGTGCCATAGCGATTGATTAGGCGCTTGAAAGTCGCGGGCCCGACATTTTCTGATCGAATGAGCCGCAACCATGCCAATCGTTGGTCGTCGCTTAGTTTGGTTTTGGGTGGGGTAGCGTCATCAAAAAGGGAGGGCATCAGCCTCCTGTCTGAGACTTTTCTCCACCGATTTTGGTTTCAGTACCATCTAAAAGGCGCAAAATATTCTCTTTATGTCGATAATAAATAAAAATAGTAAGTAGGGCGCAGGCCGCGCTTAAAAGCGGACCTGACCAAATCCAAGCAAAAATAGGTGCCGCAGCGGAAGAAGTAAGTGCTGCAAGCGAAGAGTAACGGCGGGCATAGGCGATAATCAGCCATGTTAGGCCCACCATAAGGAACACAATCCAATTCAAGGCGAGTAGGGTGCCTAGGTAAGTCGCAAAGCCTTTGCCGCCTTTGAATTTTAGCCAAATAGGCCAGCAATGGCCTGCGAATGCAGCAACACCGGCAACGATACCCGCCAGTTCGCCGCCGAAATAACGGGCGAGCAGAACGGCAATGCCGCCTTTGCCCGCGTCTAAGATGAGGGTCGCCAAAGCTAGGTCTTTGCGGCCGGTGCGGAGTACATTGGTCGCGCCGATATTCTTTGAGCCAATTTGGCGAATGTCACCTAGACCAGCGGCACGTGTAATCACCAAGCCAAAAGGCACAGAACCGAGCAAATAGCCGCCGATCGCGGAAATAACCAAAATCAAAGAGAACATATCTAGTCTTTAAGCCCGTAAATCTGTTTGCCTTTTACAAAAGTGGCGAGGACCTTACCACTAAAGCGCGCACCTTCAAATGTTGTGTTGCGCGAGCGAGAGCGCAAGTCATCTTCTGACACCACCCACGGATATTCCAAATCGATCTCAATAAAGTCTGCGGGGGCGCCTTTTTCCAGACGACCTGCATTGATACCCAAAAGGTCAGCGGGGTTGCTCGTCATGGCACGTAGGAGGGTGATCAACTCAACTTGGCCTTCGTGTACAAGCCGCAGCGCGGCGCTAAGCATCGTTTCAAGCCCAATCGCCCCATCAACCGCTTCAGCGAAAGGTCGGCGCTTGCCTTCCATATCTTGCGGGTCATGGTCTGAGTGGATCACGTCGATTGTGCCGTCAGCCAAGGCAGCAACCATCGCCATGCGTTCATCTTCACTGCGCAAAGGTGGTGATAGCTTGAAGTAGGTGCGGTAATCGCCAATGTCGTTTTCGTTTAGGCATAGATTGTTGATCGAAGTGCCTGCAGAAATGCGGTCCGAGTTCTTTTTCGCCCGAGCAATGATCTCAGCAGACTTTGCACATGAAATTTGCGCCGCATGGTATCGAACACCTGTCGCTTCCGCTAGCTGGACGTCACGGTCTAATGGAATTGTTTCCGCAATGTGTGGGATGCCTTTTAGGCCTAGTCCGGTAGCGAGTAGACCTGCATTCATCACGCCGCTGCCTGTCAGGCTATCGTCGGACACGTGATGAATGATCGGCATGTCGAAGTTCACTGCATAAGTGAAGGCGGTTTTCAAAAGCGCTGCATTTTGGATGCTTTTGCGTCCGTCCGTGAAGGCTTTCGCGCCAGCTTCTTTTAGCAAACCAAATTCAGAAATGTCGTCGCCATCGAGACCTTTTGAGATTGCCGCAGCGGGATAGAAGTTGATTTCTGCCTTGTCGCGCGCGCGCCGCGCCACAAAGTCGATCAAGGCGCCATCATCGAGCACTGGGTTTGTGTCAGGCATTATTAGCGCGCTTGTTACACCGCCAGCAGCCGCAGCGCGCGACGCACTTCCAAGTGTTTCGCGATAATCGTGACCAGGTTCACCCGTAAACACACGCAAGTCGACCAGTCCCGGCGCAACGACATTGCCATGTGCATTATGTGTTTTTGCGCCTTCTGGTGCAGCGATCTCACCTTGAGCGATTTCGACGATGATACCGTTTTCGATGAGCATTGAGCCCATGAAATCATCATTGCTTGCTGGGTTAATGATGCGGGCGTTTTGGATGAGAAGTTGTTCGCTCATGATTGCACCTCCTCATTGGCGAGGAGGGCCTCTAAGACAGCCATCCTAACGGCGACGCCCATTTCAACCTGTTCGGTTATAACTGAGCGATCGCAGTCGGCGATGGCCGGATCAATCTCGACACCGCGGTTCATAGGTCCTGGATGCATCACAATTGCATCTGACTTTGCATGCGCAAGCTTGCGCTCGTCTAATCCGTAGAAGCGGTAGAATTCTCGCGTCGAAGGAATTTGCTGCCCTGCTGCGCGCTCGCGCTGGATGCGCAGCATCATCACAACGTCCGCGTCCTTCAGGCCTTCTTCCATATCGGTGAAGACTTCCGCGGAGATGTGCTCAATGCCTGCGGGGAGCATTGTCTTTGGTGCGATGACGCGCGTACGCACATTCATCGCGTTGAGTAGCATCAGGTTCGAGCGTGCAACACGTGAGTTCGCAATGTCGCCACAGATCGCCACGGTTAGTCCGTTCAGGCGACCTTTGTGGCGGCGGATAGTTAGGGCGTCGAGTAGAGCTTGAGTTGGATGTTCATGGGTGCCATCACCGGCATTGACCACTGAGCAGCCGACTTTTTGAGAGAGTAGCTTTACCGCGCCAGACGAAGAATGCCGCACCACGATGACATCCGGCTGCATCGCGTTGAGCGTTGCCGCAGTATCAATCAGCGTCTCGCCCTTTTTCACGCTTGAAGTGCTTACCGCCATGTTGAGGACGTCAGCGCCAAGGCGTTTGCCTGCAATTTCAAATGAGCTTTGTGTTCGCGTCGAATTCTCAAAGAACAAATTGATCTGCGTTCGCCCCGCGAGCGTGTGCTTGGCCTTTTTCTCCTGACGGGAGACTTCGACCATCTTTTCAGCGCGGTCGATAAGCTCGGTAATCTCAACAGGATTGAGATTGGCAATACCTAACAGATGCTTTTGGGAGAATGCGTTATGGCGTGGCGTGGAAGTGTTCATATGCCTCGTTCCAAATCGGTTTCCTCGGCATAGCCTATGCCCCGATCTGGCTCAAGGAAAATCAACGGTTTTCCCGACCATTGTTAACGGCGACGGTCGAGCGCGCCTTGGAGAATGAAGCTCGCGGCGAGTTTGTCGACCACCTTTGCTTGTTTTGCACGTGAGATATCCGCTTCAACCATCGTGCGTGTGACCGCTGTCGTGGACAGACGTTCATCCCAATAAGCAACAGGCAACTCACACTTTTGAGAAAAGTTGCGCACAAAAGCGCGCGTTGACTGAACGCGGGGACCTTCTGAGCCGTCCATGTTTAGCGGTAGGCCGATAACAATCCCGACAATCTGGTTCTCATCAATCAGTTTTAATATTTGTTCGGCATCCACACCGAATTTCTTGCGTTTGATGGTTTCCGCTGGCGTTGCCGTCATCTGCAACCCGTCAGAGATCGCCAAACCGATGGTTTTTGTGCCGAGATCTATGCCAAGCAAACGTCCTGCCGTTGGAAGCAAATCCAAACTGTTCAATTCTTCTTGCGACATTTGCTCTTTCCCTGCATTTTGCGTTTGATCTGCGTAACGCCAGAAACAAATGAATTCAAGCGAATAGGGTAGCCGATGCGTATTACTTGGTTTGGCGGACAATGCGTTCGCGCTTCTCTTGGCGAGACATCCTTATGTTTTTTTTCTGACAGCGCAGAACCACGGTTTCGCAAAAGTGAGCTTTTGGCCAACGCAATCGAAGTAAATGAAAACGAATTTGGTCCGTTTGTACCCTATAGCGGGTCGAAGCGTGAAGGCTCAGAACGTTTAATTGATGTGATCGACAACCCAGATCGCACTTTCTTGGACGATGGTTGTTATCTGGTTTCAGCAGAACCTGATGAGAAGCTTCTGTTCGTACCAAGTGGTGGACATTGTCCGGATGCGTTTGAAGATGAAATGGAAGGCGCTGTCTTTTTGATTGAGGGTGCCTTCGAAGAAGTCGCAAAGACGTTGTCCGCTTTGATCGAAACAAGGCCAAGGCAATGCCTATTGATTGTCTCAGACCTAGAAAATCTTGATATGCAAAGCCTTGCCAAAACTGTTGGCAAAACACCGACTCAATTGTTGGAAACTGGCTTGGCGGTCGAGCTTTAGCTAGAATTTCAATTGTTTGGTCGAAAATCGCGCTTTCATTGGTTGTCAGGCCTCAATACCATTGCTAAAAGCCAATGAACCTTTTCCTAAAATGTAGGAGTCTCATATGTCGGTTGATGCCGATACAGTGAAACGTATTGGGCGGCTCGCCCGCATCAAAATTGAAGATGGTGATGTTGATAAACTCAAAGATGAGTTGAATACCATTCTTGATTTTGTCGAACAGCTTTCTGAAGTGAATGTTGAAGGCGTTGAGGCAATGACTTCTGTTGCGCCAATGGCTTTGCGTCGCCGTGAGGATGCCGTTACAGACGGTGGCTACCCAGATAAGATCGTTGCTAATTCACCAATCTCTGAAGACAATTTCTTCATGGTACCGAAGGTGGTTGAGTAAACCCCATGCCGGTCACCGTTTTTGTCGAAACAGCTTTGCAAGATGATGTGCGCAACTTGGTTGCAGCGCTGAATGCTCATATTGAGCCGCTTGCACCTGCCGAGTTCAACTACACCATGAGTGTAGAAGATATGGCGGACGACGACACGACCGTGTTTGTCGCGCGTGACGAGGATGGCAGTGCTGTTGGTATCGGCGCTTTGAAAGATCACGGTGACGGATTGGGGGAAGTCAAGCGCATGTTCACGTTGCCCGAAGTGCGTGGCAAGCGTGTTGGCGTTCGACTGCTCAACGCAATTCAAGACAAAGCGCGCGTTAGCGGACACAGACGTCTCGTTCTCGAAACGGGAACTGGTGATGGTTATGCGGGTGCTTGGCGATTGTATGAAAATGCAGGCTTTACCAAATGCGGGCCTGTTCTGGATTATCCGGAAAGCGAATATTCTGCCTTTTTTGAGAAAGAACTCAAATTGGGTGGCTTTGAGGAACTATTTCAATGACAACTGATCTAACAAGATTGAGCTTGGCGGAAACAGCCAAGGGTCTTAAGGCGAAAGACTTCACGTCTAAAGAAGTCACAGCGTCATATCTCTATGCGATTGAGAAAGCGTCGGCTCTAAACGCTTACGTAGCCGTGACCGCCGACCAAGCACTTGATATGGCAGGCGCAAGCGACGAGAAACTGCAAAAAGGTGAGGGCGGTGCGCTGGAAGGTGTGCCACTTGGCATTAAAGACCTTTTCTGCACCAAGGGCGTTCATTCACAAGCCGCAAGTCATATCCTTGATGGCTTTAAGCCTGAGTATGAAAGCACGGTTACCCAAAATCTTTGGGACGACGGTGCAGTTATGCTCGGTAAGCTCAATATGGATGAGTTTGCGATGGGTTCGTCGAACGAAACCTCTTACTACGGGCCAGTGATCAACCCATGGCGCGCAGAAGGCTCAAATGCTGATTTGGTGCCGGGCGGTTCATCTGGCGGTTCGGCTGCTGCTGTTGCTGGTTGGCTTTGCGCTGGAGCAACGGCGACTGACACGGGTGGCTCTATTCGCCAGCCTGCGGCATTTACGGGCACAGTTGGCATCAAACCAACATATGGCCGTGCGTCACGTTGGGGCACAGTAGCGTTCGCGTCATCACTTGACCAAGCAGGGCCAATTGCACGAACTGTTGAAGACGCTGCTATCATGACCACATCTATTTGTGGATTTGACCCAAAAGACTCCACATCTGTTGATATGGCAGTTCCTGATTTTGCCGCTGCGGTAGAGCGCGGCGTAAAGGGGCTCACCATTGGTGTTCCAAAAGAATATCACATGGATGGGATGCCATCTGAGATTGAAGCGCTTTGGCAGCAGGGTCTCGAGTGGCTAAAAGCTGAAGGCGCGACCATCAAAGAAATCTCTTTGCCGCACACAAAATACGCGCTTCCTGCGTACTACATTGTTGCGCCAGCCGAAGCCTCATCCAACCTCGCGCGTTATGATGGTGTGAAATATGGCCTTCGTGTGCCAGGTAAAGACATCACCGAAATGTACGAGCAAACACGTGCAGCAGGCTTTGGCCGTGAAGTGCAGCGTCGTGTGATGATCGGGACATATGTTTTGTCAGCTGGTTATTACGATGCCTACTACGTGCAAGCACAAAAGGTGCGTACGCTCATCAAGAAAGACTTCGAAGATGTCTTTAACACCGGTGTTGATGCGATTTTGACGCCAGCCACACCTTCTGCGGCGTTTGGTGTTGCAGATCAGGAGATGAGCAAAGACCCGATTAAGATGTACCTCAATGACGTATTCACCGTGACGGTAAACATGGCTGGCCTTCCTGGTATTTCTGTGCCGGCGGGCAAGGATGGTCAAGGCTTGCCGCTTGGATTGCAGTTGATCGGTAAGCCATTTGACGAGGAAACATTGTTTGCCGCGGGTCGCGTGATTGAGAAATCGCATGGTTTGGATTTTACGCCGAACAAGTGGTGGTAAGGAACTGACATGACTGAGCGGATGAAAACTGCAGCGCAATGCGAAACAAAAGCGGATGTTCGGGCGGAAATTGATCGCCTAGATCAGCAGCTAATCAATTTGTTTGCTGAGCGCCATGAGTATGTCATCCGCATGGCAGCCATTAAGACCAACCCACATGAGGCGTATGATCCTGAGCGGATTGAAGCTGTGATTAAGAAAGTGCGTGATCGCGCGCTGGAAAAACAATTGGATGAGGACCAAGCCGAATTGATTTGGCGGACCCTTATCGATTGGAATGTGAATTTTGAAAAAGGTGTAATTGCCGCCCGTCGTAGCCAAGGCTGAACGGTCAGGCTAACGGCAAAGCAATAAAGAGCGAATGATATGACAATAGTTGATACACGCACGCCAAACCCAAAATATTTCATCAAAGGCGCCACAGGCGACTGGGAAATGGTTTTGGGCCTAGAAGTCCACGCGCAAGTGACTTCAGAATCGAAACTTTTCTCTGGTTCTTCAACAGAATTTGGCCAGCCACCAAACAACAATGTGAGCTTCGTTGATGCAGCGATGCCCGGCATGTTGCCAGTGATCAACGAGGAATGTGTGCGCCAAGCTGTGCGTACCGGCCTTGGTTTGAAAGCGCAGATCAACAAGCGTTCGATTTTCGATCGTAAGAACTATTTCTACCCAGATTTGCCGCAGGGCTATCAAATTTCACAGTTCCAAGACCCGATTGTCGGTGAAGGTAAGATTTACCTAGATATGGGCGAGGAAGGTGAAGTTGAGATTGGCGTTGAGCGTTTGCACCTTGAACAAGATGCAGGCAAATCGATCCACGATCAGCACCCAAATATGAGCTTTGTAGATCTCAACCGTTCAGGCGTGGCCTTGATGGAGATCGTCTCTAAGCCTGACCTACGTTGTTCAGACGAAGCAAAAGCTTACATCAATAAACTACGCACGATCCTTCGTTATCTTGGTACCTGTGACGGCAATATGGAGCAGGGCTCCATGCGCGCCGACATCAACGTGTCTGTACGTCGTCCAGGTGGCGAGTTTGGTACACGTTGTGAAATCAAAAACGTGAACTCTGTTCGCTTTGCAGGTCAAGCAATTGAATTTGAAGCTCGTCGCCAAATTGACATTTTGGAAGATGGTGGCGAAATCGACCAGGAAACCCGCCTGTTTGATCCAAAAACGGGTGAAACACGCTCAATGCGATCGAAGGAAGAAGCGCACGATTACCGCTACTTCCCTTGTCCTGATCTGTTGCCGCTTGAATTTGATGATGCATTCATTGAGGAATTGGCGAAAGATTTGCCTGAGTTGCCTGATGAAAAGCGCGCGCGCTTCATCAATGATTTTGGCCTGACAGCTTATGACGCAAGCGTTTTGGTCGCCGACCGGGAGAGCGCCACATATTATGAAGCTGTTGCAAATGGTCGAGACGGTAAGCTTGCTGCGAACTGGGTGATCAACGAGCTCTTTGGTCGTTTGAACAAGGAAGATGTGGCCGTTGTCGATAGCCCTGTTTCAGCAAAACAACTCGGCGGTATCGTCGATTTGATTTCTAAAGGCGACATTTCAGGCAAGATCGCGAAAGACTTGTTCGAAATCGTATGGACCGAAGGCGGTGATCCTGCTGCTATTGTTGAAGAACGTGGCATGAAACAGGTGACCGACACTGGTGCAATCGAGAAGATCGTCGATGAGATCATCGCGGGCAATCCAGATCAGGTTGCGAAAGCGCAGGATAATCCAAAGCTCGTTGGCTGGTTTGTTGGCCAGGTGATGAAGGCATCACAAGGCAAAGCGAACCCACAGGCCGTCAACGAGATTTTGAAGGCCAAGCTGGGCCTATAAGATCTTGGCTGCGGATCAAACACCGTTTTCGATCCGCACCGCGCATCTGTCGGATGCGCCACAAATTAGCGCCATGATGAGAAAGTCATGGCGCGAAAGCTACACCGAAATCATCGCGCCGGAAAAACTCGACGAAATATGCGCGGTTTGGCTTACGCCGCAAAAGTTTACCGAGCGGCTCAGCGACAAAAATGCGCTCAATTTGGTGGCGATTTCAAACGAACAAATTGTTGGACACACCTACGCCTTGCCTCGGCAGCATAGTTCCATTTTGATCGCTTATCTTTATGTGCTCAAATCCTCCGCGCGGCGTGGTATCGGCAAAACACTGCTTTCATCTGCAATTGAATGTTTTCCTGACGCGAACCATGTCGAACTTGGTGTGCTTGAACACAATCACGCTGCGATTGCGTTTTATAAAAGCCAAGGCTTCTTCGAGGCGGGACCAGAACCAAAACCGGATGATGAGCCGCCAAGTATTAAGATGACGAAGGTGCTCTGAAGAAGGGATGGACCTGTGGATTTTGAAGTGCGTGCAACTCAATTGGCGGACGCTGAATTCATAGGGCCATTGATGCGAAGCGTTTGGCTTCAAACCTATAAGCACATTCTCGCCGAAGACGAATTGCTCAATCAGTCCTACAAAGTGCATCAACCCGAGTTGATCGCGGCTGAACTCAGCAACATTGATATTTGCAGTTTTGTGGCGGTTGTGAATGGCGTTGTTGTGGGACACGCCAGAGGCGATCATCGCAAAGACAATATTGTATACGTTGCGCGCCTATATCTGGAGCCGCAATTCCACGGCCATGGTATTGGCGCACAGCTTCTCAAACGCGTAGAGGAGGCGTTCGTGAATGTTTCTGAAGTGCGATTGGACGTTTACGAGGACAATAAACCGGCGGTTGGTTTCTATCTTTCGCAGGGCTACGAAATAGTTGAGCGTGCAACCGAAGTACAGTCGCAGGGCAAAGATGTTTATGAATTTAAAATGCGAAAGAATTTTATTTGTGTATATTGAAATTAGGCCTACAAAGGTTTCTGACGTCGCGGGTTTAAAAACGTCGTTAGAAACAATCTGGCATGACACTTATGACAGTTTTCTCGGTGCGGAACGCGTTAAAAAACTGACGCGAGGTTGGCACACGCTTGAGAAGCTAACTCAGGAGGCAAGTGACAATTCTGTTTGCAGTATGGTTGCTGAACTAGATGGCCGAATTGTGGGCCATGTTTTGGCATATGCCGCGGTAGATGGCAGAATTCACGTCGCTCGGTTGTACTTGTCACATGACCTTCATGGGCAGGGCATTGGCAAAAACTTACTGCTCGAGGCGTTAGCGTTTTTTCCGAAGGCTA
>CAJXLH010000043.1 GCA_913055925.1 uncultured Maritalea sp.
GCTCATCAGCAAACAATTCTTCGGGGCTTAGTTCCACATCCTGCAGTTCTGCCGCATGGCGCTTAAAGACCGTGGTGACTTTGCGCGCGAGGGGCGAATCCAAGAACACCAATTGCGGGTTGATCTCACCGGTTTTGATCAACAGGCCGATATCATGAAGTAGCTCTTGCGAACGTTCGACGGCAAAGGCTGGGATGACAAGATTGCCGCCGCGTTCCAGCGCACGGTTGATTTCTGCCTTGAGCGCCTCGCGACGTTGATCAAGCGAATAGTCATCACGATCGCGACCGCCATATGTGCTTTCGCAAAGGATATAGTCAAATCCTGCTGGGGCATCTGGCTCGAGGTAAAAGACCTTTTCATCAGGTCCAATATCGCCTGAGAAGAGAATGTGGATCGGTTTGCCATCCTCGTCCATGACTTGCACCTCGATCGAGGACGAGCCGAGAATGTGGCCAGCATTCCAGAACCGTGCTTTTACGCCAGGGCCTGGTTCAAACCATTCCTGATAGCCATAACCAATTGATCGAGTGAGTGCCTCTTCTGCATCTTCGCGGGTGTAAAGTGGCTCAACCAGCTCTTTGCCTTTGCGCTTACGACGTCGGTTCTCGCGCTCTGCTTCACTCTCTTGAATGCCAGCGCTATCGGGCAGCAAATAATCCATCAACCCTGTTGTTGCTTCTGTCGCGTGAATTTTGCCGCCAAAGCCGTGCTTTACAAGTTTGGGGATGAGGCCGGCGTGATCGATATGCGCATGGGTGAGCAGCATAAAATCGAGCTCGCTCGGCTGAAACGGGAAGGGTTTATTGTTGAGCGCGCGCACCGTTTTGTTGCCTTGAAAAAGACCACAATCAACAAGGAATTGCCCTTGCGGGTGTGTAACGCGATAGCTTGATCCAGTAACAGTGCCTGCCGCACCGTGGAATGAAAGTGTGACGCTCATTTTTTGTCCCGAGTTTAACTTTTTGATTTGGTTCAAATAGTAACAGGCCCAGCTCTTAGATTGAACCGGGCCCTTTTGACAATATTGCGATTTGAAGCTTTTCGCCTAGCGCGGTGCGCGCTTTGCCAAGATACGTTGCAATGTGCGGCGGTGCATATTGAGTCGGCGTGCGGTTTCGGAAACATTGCGATCGCACAGTTCGTAAACACGCTGAATATGTTCCCAACGCACGCGGTCAGCTGACATTGGGTTTTCAGGTGGATCAGCTTTGATCTCATCTTCATTGGCCATGAGCGCTTTAAAGACATCGTCGGCGTCGGCAGGTTTGGCCAAATAGTCAACCGCCCCCAACTTAACGGCGGTTACTGCCGTTGCAATGTTGCCGTAGCCTGTGAGTACAACGGCGCGCGATTCTGGTCGCACTTCATGCAATGTTGATACAACTTCTAGGCCATTGCCGTCTTCCAAACGCATATCCACCACAGCAAATGCAGGTGGGTTGGATTTCACTTGCGCCATGCCTGCCGCCACACTGTCGGCCGTGCGCACATCAAATCCGCGCTTTTCCATGGCGCGTTCTAAGCGTGTGAGAAAGGGTTTGTCGTCATCCACGAGCAACAAGGACAAATCTTTGTCCATCAACTCTTGTACGCTGGTCATCATGTTACCTCGCAATCCATCGCGAATGCCCGCCACAATAGCAACGGTGCACACGTCATCTCATCTCTCCCGAGATCATTTTATCTGACTTTTGTATTTCAATCACCTCCCGCGGCCAGACTATATTGACGCAGGCTTGGCCCTGCGCCGATATGTTCGCGAAAGCAATTTTTGCGCCCGAACGTTCGAGCAGCGTTTTGGCGATAAATATGCCTAGACCCAAGCCGCCCGGTTCTGTGGGGTCGCTATCTTCGACACCATCTTTGGGACGCGATGTGAGATAAGGCTCACCCAAACGCACCAGCATTTCAGGCGCATAGCCCGGGCCATCATCTTGAATGTTCACAACGATATTTTGCGCGTCCCAACTCAGGTCTATGCGCACTTTTTTGTTGGCATAGTCGACAGCGTTTTCAATGAAATTGCCAAGCCCATAGGTGAGACCTGCATTGCGCGCCACAAAAGGTTCCTCGCTGGCGCCCTTTTTGTTGATGTGAATTTCAATGCCAAAGAAACGATGCGGCTCCACCACTTCTGCCAAAAGATCAGACATGGTGAGCTCATCAAACATGTGATCGCCAGAGTTCAAATTGCGCAACTTTTGCAAAATGGCGCGGCAGCGCGCGGCTTGTTCGGAAATCAGTTCGAGATCCTTGCGCACAGATTCTGGATCATTGAGATCGGAAAGAGCTTCTTTGCCAGCCAATGCAATGGTTGCTAGCGGTGTGCCAAGCTCATGCGCGGCAGCGGCGGCCAAACCATCTAGCGCTGTGATGTGGGTTTCGCGGGCAAGCACCAATTCGGTGGCTGTTAAAGCGTCGGCAAGCTGACGGGCTTCGTGCGCCACACGGTTCGTATAGGCAGAAATAAAGCCCACGCCGCACACAATACCCACCCAAATGCCAAATGTATAAAGTTCAGGAAACTGGATGGTCTCTTCGCTGCTCCAGGGCAGCGGAAAGTGAAAGAACCACAGAATGGTGGCGATGCTGACTGAGAGCACGCTTAAAAGCACAGTGAACTTTATGCGCAACGTTGTGGCGGAAACAGAAACGGGCGCAAGCAACAAAATCGAAAATGGGTTGGACAACCCGCCCGTTAAAAACAGCAACCCGCCCAGTTGTACGCAATCATACGCCAACAACAAAGCTGAAATGTGCGATGGCAGCAGCTGCGCGGAAGGCCAGCGCATCAACAAAATTACGTTTAGCCACGCCGATATGGCGATCAGCGTAAAACATGCACCAAGTGGCAGCTCATAACCCAGGTAAAAGGCGACGAACATGACGCCAGCGGATTGCCCCGCCACGGCCAGCCAGCGCAAGCGAATGAGCGTTTGCAAGCGCAATCTATGGTGTGAACTATATCGATCAAGTTGAGTGGCGGCCATGCCAATCCTTTGGTTTTTGCGCCCTTTAGCACGTTTTTACTGGTCTAAATACGTGCAAATGCGCGCGGCTGGTTCATTTTTAAGCCATTTCAAGAGGCATTTTCTACTTTTTTGATGCTTGAAGCGCGCCGGTTCATCCCCAGATTTTGGGTATCGTTGATGAAGGATGGATAAATGAGCACAGCAATTGTTAAACCACAATGGTCCCCGATGAACATCTTTTTGATGGTTCTAGGTTTCGTCTTTTTCTGGCCTTTGGGCCTTGCGATGCTCGCCTACATTTTGTGGGGCGAACATTATGGCGGTTCGAGCGAAAAGGCGGAAAAGTGGATGAAAAAGCAAAAGCATAAAATGCGCGGATGCGGTGGCGGTCGCCACGGTCGTTTTAGCGCAACAGGTAACGCAGCGTTTGATGAATATCGTGAAGCTGAAATTCGTCGCCTTGAAGAAGAGCGTTTGCGCCTAGAGCAGGAGCGCGAAGACTTTGAAGAATTCTTGCGCAATCTGCATATGGCACGTGACCGCGAAGAGTTTGATCGCTTTAAGGCAGACCGCACATCGCGTCGCTTTGACGACGAAGATGAAGCGCCTAAGCCGAAAAAGAAGAAAAAGTCTGACGAAGACGACGCATAATTCTTTTTAAATGTGACTTCTCCCCGTCAGTTGACCCTGACACCCCTGAAACGCCTTCCCTGATCGGGAGGGCGTTTTTTCTTGCCAAAGCGCCAGCGATGTTGAAAATCTGGCGTCATGATTTTCGCCAAAAAATCTCCGCCCATTCCCGACAGTTTCTCATTTGAGATCGATGGCCAGCCGCAAGAGGTTTTGGTGCGGCAAAATCCGCGCGCGCGGCGCTATAAAGTGACGCTTGATAGTCGACACGGCATCGTTCTCACGGTGCCTAAATCAGGCAATTGGACCGATGCTGAGGCTTTTATTAAGGCACAGCACAATTGGCTCGCCGCACGGCAGCACCATATCGCCACCCCAAAACTGATCGATGATGGCGAATTTATACCTTTGCGCGGCAAACAAACTTTGATCAATGCGACAGGGCGTGTACGAGGTCGGCCCGAATTGGAACCGGGTGACCCGCCGGTTTTACAGATGCCCGGCGCAATTGAGCATATTGGGCGGCGTACCGTGGATTGGCTGAAATCCGAAGCCAAGGCTGAGTTGACATTGCGCTCGCATGTGCATGCGCAAAATCTCGGCGTGAAATACAAATCCATATCCATGCGCGACCAGGCAACCCGATGGGGGTCTTGCAGTTCAAAAGGCGCATTGAACTATAATTGGCGTTTGATCATGGCACCCTCATTTGTGCTCGACTATGTGGCCGCGCACGAAGTGGCGCACCTAATTGAGATGAACCACTCTGATCGATTTTGGGCGCAAGTGGAACGCACCCTGCCCGACATGTCGCGCGGACGCGCTTGGCTAAAAGCCCATGGGCGCGAGCTTTTCACCTATCGGATAAAGTAACAGAGACGCCCACCTTTCCTGGCCTGCGACTGCGCGCCCAGTTCCCCACCTTCAACTTTTTGCACCACCAACCCTTGACGCGACGCATCCACCCACCTATCTATCCACTAACAGACCGAACGTTCGGTCTGCTAGCTAAGGCTAACTTGTTGAGGTGTCAGCTACGATTTGGCGCAGTGCTTGGGGCAAGGCGTCGAAGAAGTTGGTTATAGGGTATCTGAGCGCGGAGAGAAGCGTTTAGCGGACGGACGGCCAACAAGTGAATATCCGGTGACTGGTCATGAGCCACGAGGCCGTACGGTCAGAAATGTTGAGAGGTGAGATATGCAGATAGAAGCAGGAGACAAATTGGGCGCGCGGGAGCGGCTTTTATTTGCGGGCTTTCAGCTGTTTTTGCAAAAGGGCATGGACGGCACGGGTGTCGATGAGGTTTTGAAAACGGCGGAAGTATCGCGCGGCGGCATGTATCATCACTTCGCCTCAAAAACTGAATTGTACGAGGCCGTTCTAGACCGTTATTTCCTGCGGGGCTTTTCTGAATTTGACCTGGCGACCTTCAACAGTCTGTCGTTTGACAGCCAAAAGGACGTGCTCTGTCAGTCGCTTAACGACATGTTCGGCGACATTGAAGCCCGTTACGATGTAGACCGCGCGCGCTATTTTGCGTTGTTTTTTGACAGTTTGAGCCGATCGCCAAATTTCCAGCGCGCGATACGCAGCTATTACGCCAAGCTTACAGAAGCCCTTATCGTGACGGCGCCGACGGAAAGTGATGCCCTTAATTTTATGCGGCTGGTCGAAGGCGAGATTTATCTCGCCACGGTTTTTGGCCGCATTCCAAACTTTGATGCAATTTTGTAGCGTAAAGGACCCACAAAATGGATATGTATTCCAACAAAGCAAATTCGTTTGCCCAAAAAACCACGCTAACGCTGATCGAGTTGGGCCTGATTATTGTGTCTTGGTTCGTCTTATTTGGCGGCGGCGACCAAATGCTTTTCTCCGCCTTTGGCTGGCCAGAACCCGTTGCGCTCGAGGAACGCCGGTGGGTCATTCTGGGCTTCAACATCGTCATTCTCATGCGCATGGCGGTGATGATGTTCGTGTTTTTGAAACGCCGCATCCCGTGGGCAGAAGTGGGCAGCGTGCCGATGGCATTTGCGCTTTATTATGTCGGCTTTGCGGTGCTTGTGCTCACCAATCCAAACCCATTAGGGATCGTTGATTGGATCGCTATCGGGCTTTTTGCGCTCGGGTGCTACTTGAATACCGGCTCGGAATTGCAGCGGCATTTCTATAAGGCTGATCCAAGCAATAAGGGCAAGCTTTACACAGGCGGTTTGTTCAAACACTCCATGCACATCAACTTTTTTGGTGACGTGGTGTGGGTGTTTGCCTACGCGCTGATTGCGGGCAACCTCATCGGCTTTGCCATCCCGCTCATGCTGTTGGCGATGTTTATGTTTTTCAATGTGCCTAAGCTCGACGATTATTTGCGTGACCGTTATGGCGAGCCGTTCAAAGCCTATGAGGCCAAAACGAAACGGTTGATCCCGTTTGTTTGGTAGCCGATTGCGATTAGCCGCCAAACAGATCGGTCAACAGGTCGCCAATTGAACGCCTTTGCGGCTCTTGGCGACTAACCGCCTGCTGACCGCCGACATTTTCAAGCGGCACACGGTCAAATCGACCATCAGCCCCCGGCAATTGTGCAATCGCCCAATTGCTGTGGGCTTTTTTCATGAACTCACGCCAAACCTCAACGGGAAATGATCCGCCGCCCACTTTGTTTGTGGGGCTACCATCATCATTACCAAGCCAAACTCCGGTCACCAAATGGGCTGAGTAGCCAACAAAAACAGCGTCGCGGTTGTTTTGCGAGGTGCCGGTTTTACCAGCCACCGGCCAATTACCGAACGCAGCTTTTCTGCCCGTTCCCACCTCAATTGCGTGCGAAAGCATATCATTCATTTGCGACACGTGCTGCGGGGCCACCACTTGGCCTGGCCCCGATGGAATGTGCGAATATAGGATCTCGCCTTCGGGGGTTTCGATGCGCGAAATCACATGGGCGATGATCCCTTCGCCGCCATTGGCAAATGGCGCATAAGCGGCGGTAAGCTCCAACAATGAAATCTCAGGCGTACCAAGCGCAATTGACGGCACGGCTTGGATATTGGAAGAAATCCCCAATTTGTACGCCGTGTTAACGACATTTTGCGGCCCTAGTTCGATCGCCAGTTTGGCGGCTACTAGGTTTGAAGATTGCGCGAGGGCATCCCGCAATTGTATTCGGCCATTATATTTGCCGGTGGCGTTTTCCGGTGACCAGTTTTTGTACGTGAACGGGCTGTCATCCACCATGGTGTTGGGGCCATATCCACCCTCAACGGCAGCAAGATAGACAAAAGGCTTGAACGCCGAGCCTGGCTGGCGCTTCGCGGTGACAGCGCGGTTATACTGGCTTTTGGTGTAATCTGTGCCGCCAACGATGGCCTGCACTGCGCCATCCGGGCGCATGGCGACCAAAGCGCCTTGCGAGAAGGCACGCTCTTCGCCATGTTTGCGGATAATTTCCTTGATCAAGAACTCAGCTTCTTTTTGTAGTTCCCAATCAATAGTTGTGTGCACAATCACGTCTTTTTCGACAGCTCCCAGATAACTGTCCATCAAAGTCTCGACCCAATCCGCCACGTAGTACTCCGTACCAGTGATGCGGGTGCGAATGCGTTTGTTTGGATCAATAGCGGCCGCTTCGGCTTCGCTTTGCGAAATGAACCCTTCTTCTGCCATCGCGTTCAGCACCAAACGTGCACGCGAGGCTGCGCCTTCAGGGTTTTTGTTTGGCGCAAGGCGGGACGGTGCTTTTAATATCCCTGCGAGAATGGACGCTTCCCCAAGGGAGAGATTGCGAGCGGATTTACCAAAGTAGCGCTGCGACGCGGCTTCGATGCCATAGGTGCCAGCGCCGAAATAAACCCTATTGATATAGAGTTCCAAAATCTCGGTTTTAGAGAGATTGTTTTCAAGCCAAATGGCCAACAAAACCTCTTGGATCTTACGGCCATAGTTTTGATCCGGCGTTAGAAATAGGTTTTTCGCGACCTGCTGGGTCAGCGTTGAGCCGCCATGTCCGCTTAAAGGAAAACGCCCCTCGCTGACATTGATGCGCATTGCGCCCAAAATACCAATTGGGTCAAAGCCTGGGTGATCATAAAAACGACGATCTTCAATGGCGATCACCGCGTTTGGCACATAGTGCGGCAACTCGTGAATGGCGACAGCCTCGCCACCCATTTTGCCCCTGTTGGAGATCAAACGCCCGTCTGCGGCAACGATCCGAATGTTTGCGGGGCGATCAGGAATTGCCCAAGTGTCAGCCGCTGGCAGTTGCATACCATAGTAAGCAACAATGCCCGCAACGGCGATTACGCCCCACACAGCCGCAACGGCGCCCCAATAAAAGAGCTTGCGCATCAACCACCAAAATCCAAACTTTTGTTTTTTGGCCGAACGCTTGCGGCGCGGCGATGCTTTTGCGCTTTTCGCTTTTGTGCGGGCGGCGGGTTTACTTGCGGCTTTGCGCGTTGTTTTTTTGGACGATTTGCGCCCACCACCAACGCGATCACTTTGCGTTAGGCGGAAGTCCGCGTTTTTTTTGCTTGGTCGCTTTGCCAAAGTTTTTGCCCATAAACAATTTCAGATGATGCCGCGCTTGGCTTATCAATCTTAATTGTGGCCAGTTTATGGGCCGTAAATATGGCGAGAATTCTCAAATGAAAATGCCCGCAGCTGGTACTGCGGGCATCAAAGTTAAACGAGGATCTCAATCCTAGTTATTGTTCTCATGGGGGTGCTTGCCAAGAATGATCATTCCCAAAAGATCATCGTCGGTTACATCAGCCACATCCACGGTGCCCACGAGCTTGCCGTTTTTCATCACGGTCGCGCGGTCGCAAAGCTCCATCACATCGTGAATGTCATGGCTAATCAAAAAGATCCCAAGACCCTTTTTCTTTAGCTCTTTGATGAGATCAGACACCATTTGTGTTTCATGCGGGCCCAAGGCCGCTGTTGGCTCGTCCATAATGAGCACTTTCGCGTCAAAATAAACGGCACGCGCAATTGCTACGGATTGGCGTTGACCGCCCGATAGGGCAGAAACTGGCGCTGAGAACTTCTCAAAATTCGGGTTCAACGTTCCCATAATTTTGCGGGTTTCAGCTTCCATAGCATCATCATCAACAAAGCCCGTTCTTGATGTTAGTTCGCGCCCCAAAAAGAGGTTTGAAGCTGCATCAAGATTATCGGCGAGCGCAAGCGTTTGATAGATGGTTTCAATATTGTGCGCCCGGGCATCACGCGGGTTTTGAATATTGACCTTTTCACCATTGATGTAGATCTCGCCACCATCTTTTTTGTAAGCACCGGAAAGCACTTTGATGAGGGTAGATTTGCCAGCACCATTGTGCCCCAAAAGGCCGACAACTTCGCCTGGCTTCACATCTATTGAAACATGGTCGACGGCCTTAATGCCGCCAAAAGAGACCTGAATGTCTTTCATTTCAACAAGAGGTTGCGTTGTGTTTTCCATGATCCCCTCCTACTGACCTGTGCGACGACGATATGCGATGTCGAGGTAAACCGCGATCACCAAAACAAAGCCAACAACGATTGATTGCAGTGGTGCATCAACGCCCACCATCGCCATGCCTGACTGAAGACTTTGCATGATCAATGCACCTAAAAGCGCGCCATAAATGGTGCCAAATCCGCCGGCGAGGGCCGTGCCACCAATCACCGCTGCTGCGATAACGCGTAGCTCGTCCAACGTGCCAAGATCGTTACCAACAGAACCCAATCGCGCAGAAGCGATCACTGCCGCAATGGCTGTCAGCACACCCATAAGCGAGAACACTTTTACGGTTAGCATTTTAGTGTTGATGCCAGATAGTTCAGCGGCTTCTGGATTACCGCCAGTCGCAAAAACATATCGTCCGAACTTGGTGCGCATTGCGATGACCGTCATCACAATGGCAACGATAAGGACAATAAGAACGGGTATCGCCACGCCATGCATCACGGCATAATCTGGAATTTCTTGCCCACGACCCTCAAAAATGCGTTTCACCGCGCCTTTTGAAAGTGGGTAGGAATTCATGGTTGCGACAAACCCAAGGATGAGTGCAATCGCAATGCCGCCAAGTGTGTATTCCGCCCACACCGGCTTTAGGTTAAATCCATGGGCCTTTTTTTGCTGTCTCGATTTGATCATCAACAGCACCGCCGCCACACTCGCGACTAAGCCTAGGCCCCAACTTAGATTGGCGCCAAGCGTGCCTTCGGCACCGCCACCGAGCAATCTATATGTCGCATCGAGCGGCGCAACGGTTTGGCCGGTGGTCACCCACCACGCTGCACCACGATAGACCAAAAAGCCGCCAAGCGTCACGATGAAAGCGGGCACGGCGAGATAACCAATGACCCAACCTTGCATCGCGCCAATAATCGCGCCAGCAGCAATGCCGACTGCAATCGTGATGATCCAAATCAACGGGTGCTCAAAACCAAGATATTGCGGCAGAATATGGACCTGTAAGGTGCCCATCAACATGCCCAACAAACCAAGTAGCGAGCCCACGGACAAATCGATATGCCGGGTGACGATGACAAACACCATGCCGGTCGCCATGACGGCAACGGAGGCAGTTTGTACCGACAGGTTGAAGAGGTTTCGCGGCGTTAAAAATCGACCGTCTGTGACAAAGTTAAATGAAAGCCACAGAACAATTAGCGCGCCGATCATGCCCAACATGCGTGTGTCGAGCTCGAGCGAAGTGAAGAATTTTTTGAGCTGAGAAGACATTTGCCCCTACTTTGTTTGGCCGAGGGACAGACCATTGGCGTCGCCGCCAATTTTCATCCACACGGCTTGCCCATTTAGCACAAACCCCCGGCGGCACACCGCCGAGGGTCAATGAAAGCATAGTTTTTAGCTTATTCGCAAACTGCGACGCCGCTTGTGCCTACGCAAAGTGCGTCTTTTGAAATCCAACCTGCGTCAAGAACAACGTTGAGGTTGTCCGCTGTAATTGGAACAGGTGCCAAGAATTTAGCTTGAATTTCAGTGCCTGATGGTGATGTCCAAGCTTGTGAACCATCAACGTCAGCAAGATCAGCACCACCCGCTAGAGCAACAGCAATTTCGCCAGCTGCCTTGCCGAGCTCACGTGCATCTTTCCAAACTGAGACAGTTTGTGTGCCAAGAGCAACCCGGTTCAACGCAGCGTGGTCACCGTCTTGACCAGACACAGGAATACCTTCCATGCCTTGCGCTGTTAGCGCCGCAACAACACCACCTGCTGTACCGTCGTTTGAAGCCACAACAGCATCAACATTGTTGTCGTTTGCAGTTAGGATCTGCTCCATGTTGCGCTGTGCGTTCGCTGGCACCCAGCCGTCAGTGTAGGCTTCATCAACGATTGTGATATCGCCTGCATCAATTGCTGCTTGAAGCACTTCTTGCTGACCGCCGCGCAAGAAATCTGCGTTAGGATCAGTTGGTGAGCCTTTGATCATCACATAGTTGCCTTTTGGCTGAGCCGCCAAAACAGCGCGGGCCTGCATACGGCCAACTTCTACGTTGTCAAATGTGAGGTAGAATGTACGCGCGTCTTCGATAAGACGGTCATAAGCGACAACAGGAATGCCTTCGTCGGTTGCTGCATCAACCGCTGGGCCAACTGCTGAAGCGTCTTGCGCCAAAATGATCAATGCATCAACGCCACGGGCGATAAGGCTTTCAATGTCTGAAAGTTGCTTGGCTGTTGACGCTTGCGCATCTGCTGAGATGTATTCTGCGCCAGCAGCTTCCAAAGCTGCTTTGATCGCTGCTTCGTCTGTTTTCCAACGCTCTTCTTGGAAGTTAGACCAGCTAACACCAACTGTAAGATCAGCCGCCAATGCGTTTGAAGCGACACCCAAGCTTGCGATGGCCACTGTGGCCAACATCAATTTCTTCATAAGTTCCTCCCGGTTTTTGCCAGCACCCCGATGTGAAAGCAATTGTCATCGAAAAGGGGTTGCCAGCAGACGCATAATGGGTAACAACTTTTAATTTGAGTGTCAAATTAAATATCCTGTTTGTAGATGGGTCTGTTACAAAGCGTTACAAAAATGGAATCTGCGGCTCGCGCCGTTTGCTTTTGTGAAAACGCTTGGCTAGGTTCGATTTGGGGAAAAACGAAGGAGCACCAAGTGCTTGGCGAACAAAGAAGCATTGGGCGACGCGCGTTGCTGCGGCAAATACGCAAAGTCGGACCAGTTCCACGAATTGACCTGGCGGATCAAACCGGCATTAGCCGCGCCACGGTGACAACAGTTACTGCAGAATTGCTTGAGCACGGTCTAATTGAAGAAATTCATACCCTTCAGCCAGGTCAGAAACGGGGCCGACCAAAGGTTGATCTTAAAATTCGCGGGGATGCGTTTCTCGTAGCTGGTGCGAAACTGGCGAACCAGTCCATATCAATTGTGATTACTGATTTTGAAGGACAGGTGAAAAACGAGTTCTTCTTCCCACTCGAGAAAACAAAATATGACTTGGATGAGTTAGTCGAGCAAATTGCTACAGCAATTAGGTCCGCAGCCAAAGACGCAGATATTGCGGCCAGCGATATTTCAGCACTCGGGCTTGGGTTAGCGGGCATGGTGAATGTTCACGATGGAATCGTATTGTGGTCTCCATCACTTTCAGCACGCAATGTTCCGCTCGGCGATGCACTTAGCGCCAAACTAAACATCCCTTGCTTCATCGACAATGACGCCAATCTTGTGGCCAAAGCAGAACAGCTTTTTGGCATGGGCAAGGACGTGGATGATTTCATTGTCGTCACCATTGAAAATGGTGTGGGCATGGGTCTTGTTTTAGACGGCGCACTTTATCGCGGCACACGCGGTTGCGGTGCTGAATTTGGCCACACAAAGGTCCAACTTGATGGTGCGCTTTGCCGCTGTGGTCAGCGCGGATGTCTTGAAGCTTACGTTGCTG
>CAJXLH010000044.1 GCA_913055925.1 uncultured Maritalea sp.
CGCGCCGACGCGTTGCGAGTTGTAGGCGTTCATCAGGTCGGCGAAGCCGTGGCGAAAGCCGCTCGGCGGCTGGACCAGCGCGTCTTCGCCGACTTCGACATTCTCCATCACGATTTCACCCGTGATCGACGCGCGAAGAGAAAGCTTGCCGCCAACTTTTGGCGCGGACAGCCCCTTCATGCCCTTGTCGAGTACAAAGCCACGAATTTTCCCGCCATGGGCATCAGACTTTGCCCAAACCACAAATACGTCGGCGATTGGGCTGTTTGAGATCCACATCTTTGTGCCGTTGAGCACATAACCGCTGTCTGTTTTGGTGGCGCGGGTCAACATGCCACCGGGATCAGAACCCGCATCTGGTTCGGTTAGGCCAAAGCAGCCAATCAATTCACCAGAGATGAGGCCAGGTAGATATTTTTGGCGCTGTTCTTCAGTGCCATAGGCATAGATGGGGTAGATCACCAAAGATGATTGCACAGACATCATCGAGCGATAACCGCTATCTACACGCTCGACTTCGCGTGCAATTAGGCCATATGCGACATAGCCCATATCGACGCCACCATACTCTTCAGGAATGGTTGAGCCCAAAAGGCCCATTTCGCCCATTTCTTTGAAAATTGATGGGTCGGTTGTCTCGTTATTGTAGGCTTCGCGAACACGCGGGCGCAGTTTCTCGTCAGCAAAGGCGCGTGCGGTTTCTTGCACCATGCGCTCTTCTTCGGTGAGTTGATCGTCTAAGCGGAACGCATCATCCCATGAGAAACTTCCGAGGTCGGGGCGATCTTTGTCACGAATGCTTGGGCGCTCTTGAGTCACGGCAATACCTACGATGTTATTTTAAACTTCAAATAGTTTATCAGATCAATTAGGTGCTCGCCAACGAATTCCTTACATTTGTTCATGCGCGAAATGCATCAAATCTGTTGACTTTCCATGCTGGGTGTCGTTTTTTGCAGCCGATCACGCCGGCGCAATTTGTCCAATGGCATGTTTAATTCTTTTCGATAAACTATTCCCATAATTAACCGATTCAATTTAGACTTTGAAATATGAGCGGATCGACGCAACAGTATAATTTTAGGGATCTTGAAATCCTCATCGTCGATGACAATGATTTTGCGCATAATATTTTGCGCGACATTCTGCTTGCCATGAAGATCAAGAAAATTCGCCATGCCAGCAGCGCAAGCGATGCGATCCACGAAATTGACAATAAGCTACCTGACATTTTGTTTGTCGATTTGCTGATGAAACCGGTGGATGGTTTTGAATTGATCAAAGGCGTTCGCGCCCACTCAAGCGAAGATGTGCGGCATTTGCCGGTTTTGGTGATTACGGCCTATTCATCAGTGGAGCATGTCAAACGGGCGCGCGACATGGGCGCAAGCGAAGTGTTGTGTAAACCGATTTCAGTGACATCGGTTTATGACCGACTGGTCTATATGCGCAATTCGCCGCGGCAGTTTGTGAAAACAGAAATGTACACGGGGCCGGACCGTCGTCGCACCATGCGCGGGTTTGAGGGAATTGATCGTCGTCAGCCAACCGACGAAGCAGCCGACGCGCAAAACAGCGAGAGTGATAATGGCGAATAGAGACGAAAAGCAAAAAGCGCCGGTAGAAATTTACACGCCGCCCAACAAGCTTGCTGAAGCAATTGGAGAAGGAAAAGGTCCGTCTTTAAGAGAGATGCAGCAGGATGCAGAGCGTCGTTTGCGGCTCAATGGCGCAAAATACCGCGAAACACTAAAGGCCTCGATTGAGGAGATGAAAGAGCATGTGGCAAGTGATGCGTCAGGGTTTGATGTGCGCGAAGCGATCTTCGCGTTGGCGCATGACATAAAAGGGCAGGCGCCACTTTTCGATTATCATTTGGTGGCGGAAGTTGCGGTTTGCATTTGTACCGCCATTCGCGATGTGCCGGAAAAGTTACAAGCGCGACCCGATTTGCTCGTCTTACATGTTCATTCCATGGCATGGGCGTTTGAGCATATCGATGATGCCTCAAAAGAGGTCGAAAAGGCGGCACTTATCCAGTCTTTGCATGAAGCGCTTGAAAGCTAGCGCGACATTTCAAGCAAATAGGTGTCGGTGGGTAACCCGTCTTCATCGACGCCACTATCGATCAAATGAAAACCTAGCTTTTTCAAAATTTTGATCGACCCAGTATTTTCTGGGTCTACAGTGGCGATGATCTGCTCAAAGCTTTGGTTCTTGCGTGCGTCATCAACAATTGCCGTTGCCGCTTCCAAGCCATATCCCTTGCCCCAAGCCGAAAATTCTAACCCATAGATCAATTCAGGCTTTTGGTCTTTGGGATGCACGATGCCTGCCCAGCCAATCATTTGATCGCTGGCACGCTCAATAATGGCACCAGCGCTGGTGCCGTTCTCTTCTAGCGATTGGTGCGCGTTCCTAAGCCATTGTTGCGCCTGCGTCTCGGATAATGCGCTGCCATCACCAACCCAATGTGCCACGCGTTCGTCAGCAAATAGTTCAACCATGGTGTCGATATCACCATTGGAAAATGGACGCCAATACAGCCGGTCGGTTTCAATGATTGCCATAGGTTTTGGCCTTTAGTGGCGATTGGAGTTGCGTGCGCACTAAAGCACGTAACGAAACGCTAGTCTTTACAAATCGCTTTTAGGATGCTCGACAAGGTGAGTGCAATATCGTCCAATTGCTCGGCATAGCGCGCATGCTTTCGGTCCATCAAATATGGATCCTGCGGTGAATGCATGGATTCAAACATCATGTCATTCTGTAGGCTGATTTTTGCGCAATGCTCCAGAGCGGCCGTACACCGCTTGGCCAAGTTCCGTGCCGCGTCAGTATCGGTTTCGGCCTCTTTGAATTCCGCTTGCGCCTTGTTGGCAATCAGCTTCATTTTGCCGATTTGTTGGTTGATCTCTGATAAGCGATCAAGCGTTTCCTTGCGCGAAAGCTCCATCGGATCTTTCAGCAGCTTTCCGTTCTTGTCTCTTGTCGAAAATGCAAACGCCTGCGACCCCAAACCTTTGGGGACTACCCAGTCATAAAGTTTTCGATTCAGCTCTGCAAACATTGTTCACTACCAAACGTCCCCACGTTCTCCCTCTCAAAAGGAAACTACAGACCAAAGGTTAAATAAAAATTTAACGAAGCGATGAAGGGGAAGTATTAACGTAGTAGGTTTTCTTCAATTTGGACTCAACACTTGAAATATGACATTTGACCAATCGGTAAATATTGAATAGAGACGATTTCGGCTGAAAAAATCTCTTCAATATGATGTAATTATGAGCGTTGTAGTAAAAATGAAACGATGAATACTTGAAAATACATGAAGTAGGGTCACTGTTGTTAAATTGTTCTGAAATTTTGAACAATGACCCAGTTTGTTTCACACGCGTTAAAGTTGTTTTTGAGTAAAACTTAACGCTAGTCGTTTCGGCGTTGGTCCGGGTGGAGCGAACTGCCCAAGATGTGTGACGAACGACCGATGACATCGTTGCTGGACCCAACAATCAACGGGTCGGGCTTACGCACCGCATGATGATCTTTGTTTGGGTAGTCCAAGCTCGCCAAGAAATGCTGCAAGCAATTAAGGCGCGCGCGTTTTTTGTCATTTGATTTTATGATCGTCCAAGGCGCATCGGCGGTATCGGTGTAAAAGAACATCGCTTCTTTCGCCTCAGTATAGTCGTCCCACATATTAAGGGACGCCTTGTCGATGGGTGATAGTTTCCATTGCTTCAAAGGTTCGCGCCCGCGCGATTCAAATCGACGCAATTGCTCATCTTGGGTGACGGAGAACCAATATTTGTAAAGGCGCACACCGGAGCGCACGATCATCCGCTCAAACTCCGGGGCTTGGCGCATAAATTCGAGATATTCACCAGCAGAGCAAAAGCCCATCACGCGCTCAACGCCGGCGCGGTTATACCAAGAGCGGTCGAACAGGACGATTTCACCGGCTGAGGGCAGGTGCTGCACATAGCGCTGGAAATACCATTGCGATTTTTCGCGTTCGGTTGGCTTTTCCAATGCCACCACATGGGCACCGCGTGGATTGAGGTGCTCCATGAAACGCTTGATGGTGCCGCCTTTGCCAGCGGCGTCGCGCCCCTCAAAAATCAAAACGAACTTTTGGCCTGTTTCCTTGGCCCATTCTTGAACCTTTAAGAGCTCAACCTGAAGTTCGGCTTTGCGTTTTTCGTAGGACTTGCGCGAGATTTTTTTGACGTAAGGGTATTCGCCATTCTCAAACGTCTGACGGACGACTTCCGGGTCGTGGCGCATCCGGGCTAGCCGATGGCGGGCATCTTCAATCCGCGCCTCGAGCGCGTTTTTGATTTCTGAAGTGTCTGCGACCTGTTCAATTGCGTCGGTCGGTGTCGTCGTGTCGGTCATATCGTCCCCCTCTTTTCATCAGAAGGGGACGATAGATCAAATGCACAAAGTGCGCCTTGAGTGAGATCAAATCTGACTAGAACGCCTTAAAGGTAAGGGTAGTCAGCGATCTTGCGATGTGTGGAATATCCAAAATCTTGTCGTTGATAAACATGCCCACATCTTCTCCGTCGGGGATATAAATCTTCATCAACAGATCAAAGTCGCCGCTGGTTGAATAAAGCTCTGAGGTGATTTCGCGCTCATAAATGGCATCCGCGACCTCATAGGTTTTGCCCGGGGCGCAGCGCAGTTGCACAAATACACAAGTGGTCATAGTTGGGTCCTTACATGCCAGAGTTCTGGGAATAGTTCGACTTCAAGCATTCGTTTCAAGTATGAAACGCCGCCCGTGCCGCCTGTTCCGCGTTTAAATCCAATTACACGTTCTACAGTTGTAACGTGGTTGAACCGCCAACGGCGGAAATAATCTTCAAAATCAACAAGCTTTTCGGC
Organism: uncultured Maritalea sp.; assembly: GCA_913055925.1. Taxonomy (GTDB): domain Bacteria; phylum Pseudomonadota; class Alphaproteobacteria; order Rhizobiales; family Devosiaceae; genus Maritalea. The sequence continues at coordinate 4,894 of CAJXLH010000044.1, forward strand.
CATCTCATATAGCGACCAATGCTTTGAGGTGTCTTGATAGACTTGTTTCCATGCTAGCTCGACGCCATCATTCGCTTGGTGTTGTTCGGCAACATCACGATTAAGAACACTATCCGGCACATCAACGCCATTTCGAGCGAGCAGGCGCAGTGCTTCATCGTAAAGACTTGGCTGTTCCAATTCAGCGGCGAGCATTTCATGGATTTCGTCGCGGTGAGCGTGTGGTTTCAGCATCGCTTTGTTGCGGTTGCCCAAAAGGTATTCGATCTGTCGATACTGGTATGATTGAAAGCCTGATGATTGGCCAAGCGTATCGCGAAACTCGGTATATTCGCTCGGCGTCATGGTGCGCAGCACGTCCCAAGCATTGTTGAGCTGCTCAAATATGCGGGCCACGCGGGCAAGCATCTTAAATGCCGGAGCAAGATTGTCGGTACGAATAGCTTCGCGCGCGGCTGTCAGTTCGTGCACCGCCAGCCGCATCCAAAGTTCAGATGTTTGATGCTGAATGATAAACAGCATTTCATCATGCGCTGTGGAAAGCGGGCGCTGTGCGTTCAAAATGGTGTCAATTTGCAAATAGTCGCCATAGGACATGCGTCCATCAAACGACATTTGCGCGCCTTCCTCGGCGGGGTCATAAGGTTTTTTGGTCATTTTTTACTCTAACAGAAGTGTAGATTATCGCCCAAATTGGGCGGTTTTCAATTTTCAAGCTGTTAGAGGGAGGCACACCTCGGAATGCCAAAGCGGCTCTCATCGGTCACATACCAATCAGACGCAATGGTACACTGGCGTGCCCAATTACCTTTGATGTGACCGAACGAGTTCATTAGGTGACGCGTGCCTTTTGTTTGTATTCTGGTTTGTCCCAAAGCTTATTGTTGATGACGTCAGCCAAAATATCAACCGCCGCGCGCACGTCACTTTCGTCTATGTAGAGCGGCGTGAAGCCAAAGCGCATATTGTCTGGTGCGCGGAAGTCGCCAATCACGCCATGGGCAATCAAAGCTTGCATCGCGGCATAGCCTTCATTGAATTTGAACGTGACCTGCGAACCACGATTTTCGCCGTCGCGCGGGCTGTTAAGCTCAAGTTCAGGACAACGCGCTTCAACCTCAGAAATGAAGAGATCACATAGTTCGATGGATTTGGCGCGTACGTCCGCCATTGAGACCATATCCCAAATATCAAGTGCACTTTCGAGCGCCGTGAGCGCGATCACAGGCGGCGTGCCAACACGCATCCGTTCGATACCTGCGCCAGCGCGGTAATCAAGATCGAATGCGAACGGCGCCTCATGTCCCATCCAGCCCGAAAGCGATGGGCGAATTTTGTCCTGCAAACGTGGGGCCACATAAATGAAAGCAGGTGCGCCGGGACCACCGTTTAGATATTTGTAGGTGCAACCAACGGCGAAATCAGCATTGCATCCTTCAAGGTCAACTTCCACCGCGCCAGCCGAATGTGCCAAGTCCCAAATGACAATGATGCCGAGTGCGTGGGCTTTTTCGGTCAACGCCTTCATGTTGTGTTTGCGACCAGTGCGGTAGTCCACTTCAGTAAGCATCAAAACCGCGATTTCTTCGCTCAATGATTCTTCGACTTTATCTGGATCAGAAAGACGCAGCTCGTGACCGGCATCAAGCGACTTTAAAAGCCCATCGACCATGTAGAGATCTGTTGGGAAATTGCCATTATCTGACAAAACAACCTTGCGTGATGAGTTCAGTTCAAGCGCAGACGATACGGCCTGATAAACCTTGATCGACAGCGTATCGCCCATCACCACAGAACCTGCGGCCGCGCCGATCAGTTTTCCGATGCGGTCGCCGACGCGAGACGGTTGGCCCATCCAATCGGCCTTGTTCCAACCGGTGATGAGCATTTCGCCCCACTCGTTGGTGAGCATGTTTCCGATATTGTCCGGTGTTGCTTTGGGTAAGGGGCCCAAAGAATTGCCGTCGAGATAAATCACACCCTCTGGCAGATGGAATATGGATTTGGTTTTGGCGAAGTCGCTCATACTGGTTCAGGAAGCTCGTAATTGAAAACGTTGGATTTTGCCCGTTTGGGTTTTGGGCAGGGCATTTGTGAAGACAATAGAGCGCGGATATTTATAGGGCGCGATAGTTGCTTTCACATGGTCTTGTAGCCGCTTGATGGTGTCTTCATCTTGAGGCACATCATCAGCCAAAACCACATGAGCCTGGACCACATGTCCGCGTTCTTCATCTGGTGCACCGACAACTGCGCACTCAACAACATGTGGATGTGCAAGCAGTGCCGCTTCAACTTCGGGGCCAGCGATATTGTAACCAGCCGAAACAATCATATCGTCGTTGCGCGCCGCAAAGCGGAAATAGCCTTCATCGTCTTGGATGAATGTGTCGCCGGTGATGTTCCAGCCATCAATCACATATTTTGCTTGTCGATCATCAGCGAGATAGCGACAGCCAGTCGGCCCGCGCACTGCAAGGCGACCGGGTTCGCCGCGCGGCATTTCATTCATATTGTCGTCGACAACTTTGGCTTCGTAGCCCGTTACCGGCCGACCCGTGCAAGCCGCCTTTGCATCTTCAAATCGGTTGGAAATGAAGATGTGCAGCATTTCGGTAGCCCCGATGCCATCGAGCATGGGCTTGCCTGTTTTCTCGCGCCACTCGTCAAACACCGGCGCAGGAAGGGTTTCGCCAGCCGAAACTGCACAGCGCAAAGTGGAAAGGTCCGCACCTTCATCCATAGCGCGCAGCATCGCTCGATAGGCGGTCGGCGCTGTGAAGCAAACAGTTGCCTTATAGGTCTCGATGATTTCGATCATGTTCGCTGGCGATGCCGTTTCCAACAATGTCGCGGTTGCGCCAAAGCGCAACGGAAAGATCGCCAGTCCACCTAGACCAAACGTAAAGGCGAGGGGAGGCGAACCCACAAAAACATCATCAGGCGTTACGCCGAGCACTTCTTGCGCATACCCATCTGCGATCATCAAAAGATCACGATGGAAATGCATGGTTGCCTTGGGCTCGCCTGTGGTGCCGGAAGTAAAGCCCAAAAGGGCGACGTCGTCGCGGCCCGTCCGTACCGCATCGAACTGCACCGGTTTGCCCAAGGCAATTCGATCAAGCTCTGCATCGTGATTTGCTGTGCCGTCAAACCCGACAATGGTTTTGAGAAACTTTGAGGTTTTGCCGCAAGAAACAATCTCGTCCATCATGCGGCTATCACACAACGCTACTGAGATTTCAGCTTTGTCGACGATTTGCGAAAGCTCGCCTGCGCGAAGCATGGGCATGGTGTTGACCACCACCGCACCAGCTTTGGTCGCTGCCAACCAGCACGCCACCATGGCCGGGTTGTTCGCCGAACGTATCAGCACCCGATTGCCGGGTTTTACGCCATAGTCTTCAACCAAGGCATGTGCCAAACGATTGGTCCAATCAGTAAGCTCTTTGTATGTTCGCAAACGACCATTGCCGATCAACGCGGTATGATCCCCAAAGCCGCGCTCGACCATCGCGTCAGTAAGAATGCGCCCGACATTGATATATTCGGGATAGACAAAATCCTCGGTCAAAAAGACAGGCTGCATATCCGCTGGCGGCAGATTGTCCCGCGCAAATATATCCTCATGTGCTGACGGTCCCAACGTCATTTGATCTCTCCCATTGCTTGTCGCGCAATCACGATTTTTTGGACGTCAGATGCGCCCTCATAAATCCGCAATGCACGAATTTCGCGGTACAAGCTTTCCACAACAGAGCCCTTGCGGACCCCATCCCCTCCGTGAATTTGTACAGCTTTGTCTATGACTTCTTGCGCACGCTCGGTGGCATAAAGCTTCGCCATAGCCGCTTCGCGTGTGACGCGCTCTGCGCCCATATCTTTTGTCCATGCGGCGCGGTAGATCAGCAGAGCCGCAGCGTCCACATCAAGAGCCATATCGGCGATATGGCCTTGAACCATTTGAAGGTCGAACAATGGCGCGCCAAAAAGTTCGCGATTGGCGGCGCGGTTTAGCGTTTCGTCCAATGCGCGACGGGCAAAACCAAGCGCCGCAGCGCCTACCGTTGAACGGAACACGTCCAAAACCGACATGGCGATTTTGAAGCCTTGCCCTGGTTGCCCGATCATGGCCGATGGTGGCAATTCCATTTCATTGAATTTGAGGCGCGCCAGCGGGTGCGGCGCCACCACATCTATGCGTTCAGCGATTTCCAGTCCTTTAGTGCCTGCCGGTACCAAAAAGGCTGAAAGCCCCTTCGCGCCCGGTGCTTCGCCAGTGCGGGCGAAAACGGCTATGCCGCCATTCGAAATCCAAGTCTTTTCGCCATTAATGACATAGTGATTGCCGCGCAATTCTGCACTGCATTCTATGTTCGCGACATCGGAACCAGATTTCGGCTCACTCAAAGCAAAGGCTGAGATGGCTTCGCCGGATCGCGTTTTTGCAAGCCATTGGCGCTGCTCGAGATTGCCAAACAAAGAGACGGTGCCCATGCCGAGCCCCTGCATGGCAAAGGCAAAATCGGCCAAACCATCGTGCCGGGCCAAAGTTTCACGAATGAGGCAAAGGCCGCGGACATCAAGCTTTTCGCCGTCGCCAGCGCCTGAGTGTTTCAGAAAGCCAGCCGCGCCCAAATCAGCGACAAGCTTTTTGCAAGAGGCATCAACGTCACCGTGATCTGCGGGCAAGTTCTTCGCTGCCCAAGCGTCAACTTCGGCTTGTAAGGCGCGATGCTTATCTTCGAAAAATGGCCAGTTGAGAAAGCTCTTGTCCATCAATCGCCCTCAAAAACCGGCTTTTCTTTTTTCACAAAGGCGTTGTAGGCCCGCTCAAAATCTTGGGTCTGCATGCAAATCGCTTGCGCCTGCGCCTCGGCTTCGATCGCTTGGTCGAGCGACATGTTCCATTCTTGATTGAGCTGGGTTTTGGTGATGCCGTGGGCAAAAGTTGGACCGGAGGCAATGCGTTGCGCCAGTTTAATGGCTTCGGCTTGCAAATCATCTGCGCTGTGAAGCGCGTTGAAGAACCCCCAATTCGCGCCTTCATTGGCACTCATGGAGCGGCCCGTGTAGAGCAACTCAGCCGCACGCCCTTGGCCGATAATGCGGGGCAGCATAGCGCAAGCGCCCATGTCGCAACCGGCAAGGCCAACGCGTGTAAACAAAAACGCTGTTTTGGCTTCGGGCGTTGCTACGCGCAAGTCAGATGCCATAGCGATGATCGCGCCAGCACCCACACAAACACCATCAACAGCAGAGATGATTGGTTTGCCGCAATGGATCATCGCTTTGACCAAATCGCCCGTCATGCGGGTGAAGGCCAAAAGCTCCTTCATGTCCATATTGACGAGTGGCCCGATTATGTCGTGCACATCGCCGCCGGAACAGAAATTGCCACCGTTCGAAGCGAAGACCACTGCATCAACATCGTCGGCGTAAACCATTTGCCGAAACGTATCGCGCAATTCGGCGTAGCTTTCAAAAGTAAGCGGGTTTTTGCGTTCTGGTCGATTGAGATTCACAATCGCAACGCGTCCGTCCATCTCCCATGAAAAGTGGGTTGGGGCGAGGTCTTTCATTGAAACGGGTTTCAATGGTCGTCCTCCCGCACTTTCAAAAGAACATCGATGAAATGTCCGATTTCGCCTTCGTCGATCTCTTTAAGATGCTCGTTGATCCAAGCTTCATGCTCGGCGGCCATTTCAGCAAATTTCTCAATGCCTGCTGGCGTGAGGCGCACCAAGGTCGCGCGCTTGTCACCTTTGACCTGCACGCGCATCACATAACCTTCTTGTACAAGACGATCGATGATGCCGGTGACGTTGCCGTTTGAAACCATGAGCTGCTTGGACAATTGGCTCATGCGCAACCCCTCGCGGGTACGATCGAGCATCGCCATGACGTCAAAACGCGGTAGCGTCGACTGAAAACCCAAACGCAATTCTTCGCGCAACTCGTTTTCGATGAACCGTGTGGTTTTGAGCATTTGCAGCCAAAGGCGCAAGCGCTGCTTGCTCACCGGCTGCTCTTCAAATTTTTCTTTCGCCAAACTCATATTTCGCCCCCTGAAATTGCGATGGCTTGTCCATTGATCCCTTCGGATCCTTCACCGCAAAGCCAAAGCGCTGACGCAGTGACTTCGGATGGTTCAAAAAGGCGGCCTTGCGGATTGCCCTTCGCCAATGTGGCGCGGGCTTCGCTCTCGCTCATGCCGGTTTTCTCGATCACGGTCGCGACCGATCTATCGGTCATTTCCGTATTCAAGTAGCCCGGGCAAATCGCGTTCGCCGTGATGCCCTTTTTTCGACTTCAAGCGCAACCGATTTGGTGAGGCCAATAACCCCATGCTTGGTTGCCGAATATGGCGCGACATAGCCAAAGCCTTTGAGGCCAGCTGTTGACGCGATAACGATCAGGCGGCCCCATTCTTTGCCTTGCATGTTGCGCAGACCTTCTCGCCACGTCAAAAAGACGCCGGTCAGATTGACCGCCATCAAGCGGTTCCAGCTTTCAAGGTCAGTTTTGACCAGCGGCGCACTTTCAGCAATACCAGCGTTGGCGATGACAATGTCCATCGGTCCGATCTGATCAAACATGGCTTTGACCGATTCTTCGTTCGCAACATCACAAACAACCGAGAAAATGTTGTCATGCGCCGTTGCAACGTTCTCCAACGTTGCCGCTGTGCGACCCGAGATAAACACCTCGGCACCAGTTTGCGCGAAGCCGCGAGCCAAATCCGCACCAACGCCTGTGCCGCCACCTGTGATCAGGACTTTCTTTCCGTTCAAACTCATACCCGAATTCCCATGCCTTCTGCGCGTTCCGCCAAGCGCTGAATCTGATCGCGACCGGCGTGGTATGGCGCTGGCCATTCCTCTGTCTTGTCGCCGAGCGCTGCGGCGGCATGTAGTGTCCAGTATGGATTGGCGAGGTGCGGACGCGCAAGACAAACAAGATCAGCGCGCCCTGCCATCAAAATGGAGTTGGCGTGATCGGGCTCGTAAATGTTGCCAACCGCCATCGTTTTCAAACCGGTTTCGTTTCGGATGCGATCTGAGAACGGCGTTTGGAACATGCGGCCGTAAACTGGTTTCGCGTCAATCGAAGTCTGTCCGGCGGAAACGTCAATAATGTCGATATCTTCTGCCGCGAACATTTTCGCGATCTCAACGGCCTCTTCTGGCGTTACGCCTTCATCGCCCACCCAGTCATTTGCGGAAATTCGAACGGACATCGGCTTTCCTTTTGGCCATGCGGCGCGCATGGCGCGGGCCACCTCAAGCGGATAGCGCATGCGGTTTTCAAGCGAGCCGCCATATTCATCCGTCCGTTTGTTCGACGTTGGCGAAATGAACGAGG
>CAJXLH010000045.1 GCA_913055925.1 uncultured Maritalea sp.
CCCCGCCGATAAAGACCGCATTTGGTTGTGGCGCATCTGCGAATGAAGCTGGTGCTTCGCCTTCAACAATTTTCAGACCCGGCACGCCAAGACGCGTCCGGTTTTTCTCAATCATTTGAATGCGTGTTGCTTGTCGTTCAAAACATGTCGATGTGGCGCGAGGAGCACAACGCATCCATTCGATGGCAACAGAACCGCACCCCGCCCCCACATCCCAAAGATGTTGCCCAGGCAATGGTGCAAGCTTGGCCAAAGTCGCAGCGCGCACTTCTCTTTTTGTGAGCTGACCATCGTGCACAAATGCACTATCCGGCAAACCCGGCAATCGCGGCAACAAAGGTGCGTTGACCTCTGCGACACAATCAATCGCCACCGTGTTGAGATTTCCAACGCCATTATTTGAATGTTCGCGTGCCGTGAATTCGACACGACTTTCGGTTTCTCCGCCCATGGCGTTGAGAACCGTCAGCCGGCTTTCGCCATAGCCTCTTTCGACCAGTATTTCTGCAATCGCTTTAACAGTTGTCGCGTCACTTGTGAGCGCCAAAACTCGTTGCCCCGGCACTATGTGGCTTTGCAATATCTCCACCGGTCGCCCGTGCACCGAAATGCATTGAACATTTTGCAGGGGCCATTTCATCCGCGCAGCTGCGAGCGAAAATGCAGACGGCGCAGGGTGAATTTCAAATTCGTTGTCATCGAGGTGCTTGGTCAATGTCGCGCCGACACCAAACCAAGTGGGGTCACCCGTCGCGAGGATCACTGTTGGCTTGCCGCGAAACGACAAGATTTGTTCAATCATCTTGGTCAGCGGTGCTTGCCAAGGCACCAATCGCTCATCAACGTCACGAACCTTTGGCAACGATCTGGGCGGGCCAACTACGATCTCTGCCTTATCCAACAACGCCTTTTGCTCGGGCGCTAGAGATTGGGTACCGCGCGCCGTAACACCAACAACGTTGAGCCAACAATCAGTCATTCCAGCTCCCCTGTTTTATGATCGCGTTTAAGGCAGCGCTTGCGATAGCTGATCCGCCGCGTCTGCCAGACACAGTGACAAATGGAAAATCGTTTTGGCTTTCGATGAGTGCTTGCTTGGACTCAGCTGCCCCGACAAAACCAACGGGTGCCGCCACGATCGCAGCTGGTTTAGGACCGCCCGTCTCGATCAACTCTAGCAAGTGAAACAAGGTTGTTGGCGCATTGCCGATCAACACAACCGCGCCTTCAAGTTTTGGCTTCCATAATTCAACTGCTGCAGCTGACCGCGTCGTTGCAAGTGATTTGGCAAGCGCGGGCGTTTGCGGATCATTCAAGTTACATTCTGGTTCAAAACCTTTCGGCAAAAACCGACGAATGACACCAGAACGCACCATCTCGCAATCACAAAAGATCGGTTTGCTTGTAGCGATTGCTGTGTTTACCGCCGCCACAACGTCTCCACGCCACGCAATATCATCGGCCAGATCGACCATACCGCAAGCATGGATCATGCGCACGGCAACGTCGCGCAAAGCGGCGGGGAATTGTTCCAACGCCGCTTCACGTTCAATGGTGGCAAAGCTCTCTTGGTAGATCGCTTCTGGTTCGCGCAACCACTCCAATTGGCTTACCCCTTTTTGGTCGCCGATTTCTCCATGGTTTTTGGTCCCAACGGATGGTCGGCAAATGGATAAGGGTGGTGGTGGTGATCATGATGGTGCCCGTGATCATGCGTATGATCATGGGAATGGCCGTGGTCATGATGATGGTCGTGGCTATGATCGTGTGAATGCACAGGCGTCCATTCAAGGCCATGTTTCTTGCAGAACTCTTCGTCCCGACAAGATGCATCACAATCGCCATTACAAGGGCAATCTTCCATGCCACCGCCAATGCCTTCGACATGATGGTGATGACTTTCTTGCGCCAGGCCAACTTCGGCCTCAAACCCAAGAATTTGTTCGCGATATTTGCACATTTGGCAATTCATCACGTTGGTGCCTTCAAGGGTTTCTTCGATCCGATCAAGGAAGGTATCGACCACCAAGTCATGATCGTTCAAATATCCTGCCTTGATAAATTCGATATCTGGAAATTCTGCTGCGACTTCGTCGGTATAGGAATAGATGCGCTTCACCAAAACGCCCGTGAACAAGAAGTATGGGAAAACGACAATGCGCTTGTAACCCAGCTTTGCAGCATGTCGAAGCGCCGGTGCTGTAAGTGGGAATGTTACACCAGAATAAGCAACCTCGCCCCAGCCAAATCCCATACCTTCCCAAAGCATACGCATGACTTTGGCGACGTTTGAATTTGCATCTGGGTCTGAAGCGCCGCGGCCAACAACAACCAAAAGTGTTTGCTCGCGCGGAACGCCGTCGCCTGCTTCCTTTAGCGCTTCCTCAATACGGGCGCCTGCCGCGCGGATCATCTTCAGATCTACGCCCAATTCTCGGCCGTAGATAACTTCTACGTCCGGATTCTGCGCCTGATAGGTATTGAGCACAGAAGGAATATCGTTTTTGGCGTGGCCCGCAGCGAACAACATACCGGGCACTGCCAAAATGCGTTTTGCGCCGGCGTCTTTGAGCTGATTTAGACCGTGATGGATCACTGGATCAGCGAACTCAAGATAGCCATATTCGACCGGCACATCGCCAAGTTTCTCTTTGAGCCGATCTTTAAGGTGTGCAAATTCACCAACGGCGAGTTTGTTGCGCGAACCGTGGCCGCACAGCATGACTGCTGTGTCTTTTGGAATATCGAAGTTACGTGTCACGACTGTTTTCCACGCTTGATTGCGAAATATGCAATCGCCGCGATAGCGAGCACAATTGGGCCAGCGCTCATCAGAGCAAGATCAAGCATTGAGTGGGTGTGTCCCGCCACTTCTTCGGTGTGACCCGGGTGCGCAAATGCTGCGCCTGTCGCGGCAAAAAGGACGATTGTTGAAAGAGTATTTTTGTTCATTTTCTACCTCTGAAATTCAAATAAGAGGCAGAGTTCGCAAGAGACTAACGTCGAGCAGCTCGCGGACTTGGTTCCCTATTTGGGTCAACCGCACCGGAATCGCTTTCAGTTCCTTTTGGAACGCTGCTGGACGGTTGTAGGAGCTTGCATCAGCAAGGTCAACGCATGATTGTTCCCAAGAGGCTTTAAGTCATTGTTAACCAGCTTTGCGAGGGGTCATTTAACAAACAAAGAATATAATCGATGCAAATCTGATGAAAATTGATGGTTTGTACCAAAATGGCAAACGAGAACAGCACAAAGCAAAAAACTAAAGTGTCACCCGCATTCGCTGGAGCCGCGCGCATAATGATTTTCGCGCTTTTGTTTGCGGAACTGCTGGTTTTTGCCATCTACTCTCAGCTTGAACCTGAGAATTTGGCGCGCCGTTTATCGCTGTCTGCAATCATCACATGCGTCGTTTCGTTTCCAATTGGTTTTTACATTCAACGTCAAAAGCAACAGTTGATCGCCCTTTCTAAGAAATTGGCTATTACCGCCAGCACCGACCAATTGTCTGGATTGCTCAACCGGGCATCTTACTTGCACTCGGTGGAAGAGAAGTTGACAACACCTAAATCAGGCCCAACAGCGGGGTGTTTCTTGTTTATCGATATCGATCATTTCAAAAAACTAAATGATCGATTTGGCCATGCGGTTGGTGATAGCGCAATCCGTAAAGTCGCGAAGATTATCTCTCAGCATGTGGACGAGGACCTGGGCGCGGGACGCCTGGGCGGCGAAGAATTTGGTTTGTTTTTGCCGAACGCCAACAAAAAAAAGGCCATCTCTGTCGCCGAGAATATCCGGCGCAAGGTGCGCAAACTCTCCTTTCATGATGAAAAGGGCGAATTGCGTTTAAGCGTTTCGATTGGATGCACCATGCACATGGCAGGGCAAAGCCTAACGCAACTGGTGAGCGCAGCTGACCATTGCATGTACCAAGCCAAACAAAATGGCCGCAATCAGATCGTGTTTGGACCTGAATTGGCGACTGAAGAGCAGGTTAGCGCTCCAAACGTTCATCAACAAACCGCTTAAGAAACCCATTTTCGACTGCCTGCTCGATGATGCTTTGGCCCAAATCCCAAAGCATGTCTGATCCGTCTTTGATGATCACGAGCCGCTTCAGGACATCCTTGTTTGACACCCCAAACTTGGCCCAACGCACGCCTTTTGTGTAGAAATTGTACAGAAGCGGCGACAGGCGATCCATAGATCGAGCGAACTGCGCATCGTTGGATTTATGCGCTTCGAACTCTTGCCACAGCGCCATAAATTCTTCGCCCACTTCTTGCGGCAAAAGACCAAACAAACGCTTTGCTGCTCTGAGCTCGCGCTCCTCCTGATCTTCTTTTGCCGCAGCGTCGTAAATTGGCGAATCCCCAGCATCGATCTCCACAATGTCGTGGATGAGAAGCATTTTGAGGACACGGAGCAGATCAATTTCCTGGTTGGCATATTCGGTCATCAAGACCGCCATGATGGCCAAATTCCAGGAATGCTCTGCGTCATTCTCCAACCGGTCGACGGAAACCAGTTGAGTTTGCCGCAAAATCGATTTCAGCTCGTCGAGCTCAATAACAAACTGCATACGCTGGTGTAGATCAGGATCGCCGAAGCTGAAATCTGCCATGCTCTTGCCGAGTTCAACATCGCGCTTTGGGCCGAAAGGCTTACCGTCGCTGTTGAGCACAACGCCGAACTCGACGTAGGCGGCCAACAATTTCTCAAACATTTCTTGCAGCGGTTCGCTGACGTCTGCGATCGACACCATTTGCTTGCGCACCATGTCGACATTGACGCCCTGCTCAATCAGACAACCCTCTCCCGCGTAAGCGTAGTATACAAATGGTGACAAACGATCGATGGCTTTTGCAAATTTTGCTTCTGGCGTTTCTCGTGCCTCAAATTCTTGCCACGCCTCAGTGAGGAATTTTGCTTGTTCATCGGGCAACAAACCGAAAATGCGTTTGGCAGCCTTCAATTCATTTGCAAATTGATCATCTGCATTCGCGTTTGAGTAAATGTAGGTGTCGCCGGCATCAATCTCGACCACGTCATGAATGAGCAACAATGTAATGACGCGTTGAATATCAACTTCTGCTTTCGCGTATGGTGCCAACACCAGCGCCATCAACGCCACATGCCATGAATGCTCTGCATCATTTTCAACCCGATCTTCACATACGATCTTGGTCATTCGATCGACAGACTTGAGCTTGTCCATTTCCATGATGAATGCGATTTGCTGGGCCAAGCGTTGATTTTCAATTTTGAGGATCGGCAAATCGTTGGTCATCAATAGCTCCTTAAAAAGCAAATGACCCCTTTGGCGGGGCGACCAAAAGGGTGGAAAATTTATGGCGCAGGACGCCTAGTGCTCAGTCTGGCATTGAGTGTGGTCGCTCAGGACTTCCATGATGCGGCATTTTTGAACCGTGCCATGCTGACAATTGTCGAGCATCGATTGCAGTTCCGCTTGCAGTCGCGTGAGCTTTTCAATGCGATTGCTCACATCGTTTAAATGACGTTCGGTGATTTGGTCAAGATCTTCACAAGGCGCATCGGGATGATTGCTGAGGCGAATAAACTCGCGAATGGCATCAATTGAAAAGCCAAGGTCGCGCGCATGGGCAATCATGCTTAAGCGTTCCAGCGCATTCACCGGATAACGACGTTGCCCGCCTTCTGTACGACCTGGCTCATCGAGAATGCCAATCTGCTCATAATAGCGAATGGTCGGGATCTTCACCCCGCTCTTCTTAGAAAGACTACCAATAGAAAATTCTTGAATTCTTTCTGACATTTTCACTTGAACCTCTAGTCGCTAGAGCAATTACACATAAGCCAACGATTGAAAAAGAACAAGAAAGACACGTCGGAAATGAGTGAAAAATGCTGCGGCCAAACAAAGACATTTGATGGCATGTCGAGCGACTATAAACAGCGCCTAATCTGGGTCACCATCATCAATCTGGTGATGTTCGGCGTTGAGATGACTGGCGGTCAACTGTCTGGATCTCAGGCCCTAAAGGCAGATGCCCTGGATTTTTTGCAAGATGGCGTAACTTACGCGATCAGTTTTTGGGTGATCGGAAAAGCGCAGCGCGTGCGCGCAACCGCCGCGCTGTTTAAAGGGTTAACTCTATTTGCCATGGGCATGTGGGTCGCGGGCAGCACGATCTATCAATTTTTCTTTGTCGGCGTGCCACAAGCTGAGGTGATGGGGCTGATTGGGTTCTTAGCGCTTGCCGCAAACGTGGCCAGCGTGTTGATCCTCATGGCGTATAAAGATGGTGATGCAAATGTGCGATCGGTATGGCTATGTTCACGCAATGACGCGATTGGCAATGTGGGCGTGATGATTGCAGCGCTCGGCGTTTGGGGCCTTGCCTCGGGTTGGCCCGATTTGATTGTCGCTATCGTTATGGCCGGATTGTTCTTGTCTTCTGCTTGGCAAGTTTTGAAACAGTCCATCCATGAGATTAAAACGGGCGAAGCGTCCAACAGCCACGTTCATTAAAGCGCGGCCATCAACTCTATGAGTTTTGAAATGGTGCGTCGGTTACGAACAGTGACCGGCGTACCAACTTTTTTCGAAAAGTTCAGCGCCGCCAGCTTTGAGCGGCCTGAACCATTGCCAAAATAAAAATGAACTTCGTTTCCGGTTGAACTCACAAGTTCGCCTTCGATTGCAACGTCATCGAAAGTTGATTGCGCATCGGGCATCATTTGTGATTTGGCGAAACCGGTCATCATGAACTTTAGCTCGCGCCCTTCATCAAAGAACGGGTAATTTTCAAAAGCGCTATTTAACTCTTTTTCTGAGCGCAACACAAAATCTGCAACATAACCAAATGCACATTCGAAGGCCGTTTCGAGATGCTTGGTCAGCGCATCATGATCCAACTTGTGTCTAAAAACGGCATTGCCAGATTGGATGTAGGTCGTAACCTTTTCACAATCTGCCGCCTCTAACATGGATTTGAGATCTTTCATGGCGAGTTTATTGTGTCCGCCCACATTTAAGCCACGAATTAGCGCCACATATTTTTGCATTGATCTGTTGCTCCTTTCGCGGCAGATTCGAACCAGATGATTTGAGACTTAGTGATGACCGCTGTAAAGCCAATTATTGATCAGGCCCTTACCGAATGGCCCGAGAAAATCGAAGCCGTGATTTTCGATATGGATGGGCTGCTGCTTGATACCGAGCGGGTTTACAAAAAGGTGATGCAAGAACTTTGCGCTGAGTGGGGCCACGAAATGAGCCACGAAATGTTCGCGGCTTTTGTCGGCATTCCGCAATGCGAAAACGCACCGATCTATCACAAGTTTTTTGGCAAAGATTTTGACGTTGAGACGTACGAAACCGTGCTGGTTGAACGTGCCCATGACGAAATGGCAAAGGGCATCCCGCTAAAGCACGGCGCGAAAGAGCTGGTTTCAGCCCTCGACAACCGAAAGGTGCCGATCGCAGTGGCCACGTCTACAGGGGCCAGCGCACACGATCACCTCAAAAGCGCAGATTTGCACCATCATTTTGATACGATTGTCACCCGTTTGGATGTGTCACAAGGCAAACCACACCCCGAACCATTTCTAACTGCTGCTGAACGGTTAAACGTTAATCCCACGCAGTGTCTTGCCTTTGAAGACAGCCACAATGGTGTGCGTTCAGCCAGCGCCGCGGGCATCGCCACCGTTATGGTGCCCGACATGCTCGACCCTACCGACGAAATTGCCGATATGTGCGTGGCGATTGTGCCAAGCCTTTTGCATTTTAAGGCTGAGCTTGATCATTTTTTTGGGTGAGTCCCGGACCTTAACCGCCAAGAGCGAAGTAGCGCGCTATCCCGTAGATATACAGTACTGAAAATACAATATTGATGTATTTCAGTTGCCGCTCAGTACGGAGCCAGCCGCAGTAAACCCAAATCAGGCAAAATGGTAGTCCAAACAACATTGCGGCCAGCTGCCAGCCCTGCACAATGGCGACGGTGCTGCACAAACCCAAGGCAAGCGCCATCCATTTAAGCAATTGCTCAAATTCAACGTTCGTCAGTAGTTTCACAGTTTTAGTCCTAGAAATCAGCGCCGTTGACCCGGCGATCTGATGCCTAACCGTACCAAAATTTTGGGCCAAAAACAACGCCGTTTTAGACCAACAGCATCACAAGCTTCGTGCGCACAATTCGTCAAACGACATACTCGCCCTCTTTACATCTGAGACGGCAAGAACAGCGATAGAGCTGGGATGCCAACGAGCAACGCTAAGCGTATAATATCGGCCACCCAAAATGGGGTTACGCCTTTAAAGATCGTGCCGGTGGAGACGTCCCCGACAACGTTTTTCAAGATGAAGACGTTTAGGCCAACCGGCGGTGTGATGAGGCTGATTTCTGTAACCACCACCACAACGACACCGAACCACACCGGATCAAACCCTAGCCCAACCACAAGTGGGAAGAAGATCGGCACGGTGAGCAACAGCATGGAAAGGCTTTCAAAGATCATGCCCAAAACGATGTAAATCGCCAGGATGATCGCCATCACCATCCAAGGTGCGAGATTAAGCGCCGTAATTGCATCGCGCAGACCTTCGGTAAGGCCCGCCACATTGATGAAGTTGGAGAAAATCCACGCGCCAATCAAAACGCTGAAGAGCGAAGCTGTGGTAATCGTTGTTTCTTTAAGAACTTCCAAAACGGCTTTGAGGTTCAGATTGCCGCGGAACAATGCAATCAAAAACGCCCCTGCGGCACCCATGCCTGCTGCCTCTGTCGGCGAAAAAGTGAGATGGATTGGCCACACATCTAGCGCGCCGTAAAGCCCACCGATCACAAGGAAAAACAGGAGCAGAACCGCCCATACGCTTTTAAGCGCGCCAATACGTCCAACCCAGTTTGTGCGTTCGCCCGCTGGGCCAGCATTTGGATTGCGTGAAACGGTGTACTTCACGGCAAACAGGTAAAATAGAATGCCGAGCATGCCTGGGATAATGCCCGCGATGAAGAGTTTGCCAATCGAGGTTTCGGTGAGCAAGCCGTAGATCACCAAAATCACAGACGGCGGAATGAGAATGCCGAGTGTGCCACCCGCCGCAATTGATGCGGTTGAGAGGCTGTCCTCATATCCATATTTGCGCATTTGCGGCATCGCCACTTTGGACATCGTCGCGGCTGTTGCGAGGGACGATCCGCAGATCGCTGCAAAGCCGCCACAAGCCAAAATGGTGGCCATGGCCAAGCCACCGCGCAGGTGGCCGAGGAATGCGTAGGAAACTTGATAGAGCTCGCGCGCAATGCCGCCCTTGTTGACGAAAAGACCCATCAGGATAAAGAGTGGCACAACTGAAAGGCCATAGTCTTGCGAGGTATCAATGATCAATCGTGAGACCATTGAAAGCGCGCCGCGAAAACTGGTTTCGTGCATATAGCCAATCATGCCCACTAGGCCCATCGCAAAGGCGATCGGCATGCGCAACAAGACAAGAACGAGGACGGCCGCAAAGCCAATAGCAGCTTCGATCATTCTTCTTCGGTCTCCAAAAGCTGAGGCGCAATCAAGGTGATCAGGCCGCGCGCGACCAACACAATCGCACTTACAAAAGTCATAATGGCGATAAACCATCCGATATAGAACTGAGGGATCGCGAGATACTCTGTCACGTCGCCATAATCGCGGGCGCGTTCAGCCAAAACCACAACCCGTTGGGCGGGCCAGAAAAGCATCACGCCACAGGCGAGATTGATCAGTCCGTCACGAATGCGAATCGCCCAAGGATTGGTGAACAAAGGATCTGCCAAATCTACAACGATATGTTCTTGCTTACCGCTGATCACGGGCAATGCGAGAAACACAACGATAGCCATAAACATGCGGGTCAATTCGGTCGCGGCTTCAATTGGAGAATTGAAAGTGGAGCGCATAATCACGTCCGCAAAGGTCATGAACATCAGCAAAAACAAAACCGCAGATGCCAACAAAATGGGCACATGCGAGAGTTGTCGGATCAAACTCATGGCAGATTTCATTTTTGAGATACCTCGGCTCAAATTGACGGGCGCGGGAACAAATTTGCCCCGCGCCGCGCCACAACGTCAAATCGACAAAGGCTTATTGCGCAGCCATTTCAGCTTTGACCATCTCGTAAGCGGCTTGAGCGTCAATGCCCGCAGCTTCGAGTTCAGCCAAAATCTTGTCAGTCACGCGTTTGGCGATTTCGCCATAAGCGGCTTGGTCAGCATCGCTAGCAATCGTGATTGAGTTGCCTTCTGCTTCTAGCGTAGCTGCACGGCCGATCTCATCGATCTCATCCCATGCAGCGCCAAGCATACGGCTTGCTGGCTCGCCAAACACCTTCTCATTCAAGGCTTTTTGGATGTCTGCAGGCAAGCTGTCGAACGTTTCTTGGCTCATCAAGAAAGCGAACGAACCACGGTAGAAACCACCCGGCATCTCAAACACGTTTTCTGCTACTTCAGTCAACTTGAAGCCCTTGCGTCCTTCGTATGGCATCGCTACAGCATCAGCAGCATCTGAATCCAAAGTCTCGTATACCTTCGGTGCTGGCACTTGAATACCGATCAAACCAAGCTCTGCACCAACGTCGCCAGCAACACCACCGCCGATACGTGTTTTCAAACCATTCAAGTCAGCAAGCGTAGACACTTCCTTGTTTGAGTGAATTTGGCCCGGGCCATGTGTCGTCAAGCCCATCAGTTTCACACCGCGGTGCTCATTGAGCGATGCGAGGTGTGCTTCGTGAACGCGCCAGTATGCGACCGACGCTGCCTCTGCGTTACCTTCGTACCCTGGCAATTCGATCAGCTTTGTGCCAACGAAACGACCTGGTTGATAGCCGTGGAAGATAATGGTCATGTCGGCAGCACCATCCATGACCAAATCCATTTGAGCTGGCGGCGGAGCCAGGCCAAGTTTCACTTCAGCGGTCACTTTGCCGTCTGTCGCTTCCTCAATCATTTTGATGAGGTTCGGCCACATAATGGCGTTGATGCCGTGGCCAGGTCCGGTCCAGCTTGAAATAGTAAGATTATGATCAGCTGCCAAAGCATTGGCACTAGCTGTCATTGCAACAACAGCGGTAGCTGCGATTTTGAAAAACTTGTTCATCTCTACCTCCCTAATGAACATTACTCTTTTCATCGGGCCGAACTTTCCTCCTTGCTCGACCCCCGTTTTATCGGGCCTATTTCTGCCCAATCTCTTTAATGCCGCCCAGCAGCAAATCTGTTGCAAGGTCCGCATAATCTTGTCGCGTGATCCCTTTCCCTCGGCGGTACCAAAGGTAGAACCAGTTTAGCATGCCAAACATAGACATTGTGACAGGTCGAAGGTTTTCCGGCTTGTCGTCAAACGAGGCAGGCGAGGTCTCTTTGATGGCATTTGAAAGTGTAACTACCAACTGCCTTTGCAAATCCGCCAAGGTTTCTTGGTTAGATTTTGGCAGCGCGTTGGTCGCATCTAGCTGCAATTTGTGCTCTGCATCCGCATCGCGATATTGCGTGAGAATGGCGTGGACCAGATTGCGCAAATGCTGTTCAGGGTCATCACTTGGTTTGGCCGCATTAACCGCGTCTACAAGGTCATTCAGATGGGTGTAGATGATGTCGTAAAGAAGCGCTTCTTTGCTATCGTAGTAGTGATAGATCAGCGCTTTTGACACACCACACTCAATCGCCAATTGGCTCATGGACGAACGATCATAGCCGTTTTTGGCGAAAAACTTTGCCGCCGTTTTCAGAATAGCGTGCCGTTTTTCTTCGTGATCTTTTGCGATTGTGCGAACCACGCGCCCTACCCTTTGTCTCGATTGTCAATTACACGCACGGCTTTGCCTTGTGACCGAGGAACCCCGCCCGGTTCTTTCGCGATCACACGGGCCGAAACGCCAATATTGTCTTTGATTTTTTTCGTTAGTGTTTTCGCTGCGGCCTCTCGTGCCGCATCACTTGCGGCATCAGCCGTTGCCTCTACATGGATCGACATGGCGTCCATTCGGCCCTGTTGTGTCAATTCGATTTGGAAGTGCGGCGCAAGACCATCCACTGCCAAGACCTGCACTTCAACCTGCGTCGGGAAAACGTTGACCCCACGCAAAATGATCATGTCGTCAGATCGGCCCGTTATCTTTTCCATGCGACGCATAGAACGTGCTGTACCGGGCAGAAGACGCGTAAGATCTCGCGTGCGGTAGGGGATGATTGGCAA
>CAJXLH010000046.1 GCA_913055925.1 uncultured Maritalea sp.
AAGGCATTGGTTTTCCACCCCATCACCTTTGCTGGATTGGGCGTGTTTCTAGCCGCAATTGCGGGCTTTCTGTCGCTGTTCTCTGGCGTGCCGTTTTTGATGGGGCTTTGGTTGTTCCTCGATTTTGCTGATGGCACGGAACTCGCGCTCTCAACACCGATGTTGTTCGATATTGGGGTTTATTTTGTTGTGGTCGGGGCCATTTCAACAATTGCCTTGGCGCTAGAAGAAGACGAGGACGTAAAATGATTGAACACGCCCTTGCTGTCTTAATCGGCCTATTCTTCACTGTCGCGATTTATTTGATCTTGTCACGGTCGCTGATCCGCATGCTGCTTGGCATTGCCATTTTGGGCAATGCGGTCAATCTGTTGATTTTTACCGTCGGTCGCGTCACCCGAGAAGTGCCACCAATTGTACCTGAAGGCGAATATAAGCCGCTGGAACAGATTGCCAATCCGCTGCCCCAAGCGTTGATTTTGACTGCGATTGTTATCGGATTTTCACTCTTTGCATTCCTGCTTGTGCTGACCTATCGCGCTTATCAGGAGCTTAATGCTGACAACACAGACACGATGCGTGTGGCAGAACCTGAGGACGATCCTCGGCCACCGCTTAGCTATTAGGGGGGTGCATTAAAGTGGCTTCTTCTTCTGCATCGACACCTAAAGATCTTCCACCAGCTATGCTGGATGTCGCAACATCCGTTGCGGACTGGGTGATCGTTTGGCCTATTGCATTGCCAATGGTTGGCGCTGCGATTTTGCTGATGTTCCGCCGCCGCATTGAATTGCAGGCGCCGTTTTCCTTCGCGGTCATCCTTGGCACAGTTTTGAGCAATTTCTATTTGCTCGGACGGATTTATGCCGATGGGCCGCTGACCATGACCATGGGCAACTGGTTGCCACCATTTGGCATCAGCTTCACCGCGGACACTTTTGGCGCATTGTTGGCGCTTGTCGCCAGCGTAGTGATGCTGTTTGTGGTTCTGTATGTACAAAGTGAAGTTGAAAACCGTGAAAACCTTTATGGTTATCACCCACTTCTTTTGCTGCTGTTGTCCGGTGTTTCAGGCGCGTTCCTAACGGGCGATTTGTTCAACCTTTATGTTTGGTTCGAACTCATGCTGATCGCATCGTTTGGCCTTATGGTGATTGGCGGGCGTAAGATACAACTCGATGCGGCGGTTAAATATGGCTTCTTGAATTTCCTCGCCACAACCATATTCCTGATCGCGATTGCTTACACCTATGGCTTGGTTGGTACCTTGAACATGGCCGACATCATGCGCAAAGCGCCATATGTCGAAAACGGTTCCATATCTGCCGTGGCGGCCTTGTTCTTCCTCGCCTTCGCCATGAAGGGTGCCGCATTTCCCGTGAACTCCTGGTTGCCTGCCTCTTATCACGCGCCGGATCCAGCGGTTTCGGCGCTGTTTGCGGGCTTGCTGACGAAGGTCGGCATTTACGCCCTTGTGCGGGTGCATTTCATGCTGATTCCGCAGTCGTTTGATCAGCTGCAACCTGTGATGATGGTGGTTGCTGGCTTAACGCTAGTTCTCTCACCGATGGGGGCTATCGCCCAGACAAACATTCGCCGTGCTCTCGGCTTCTTCGTAATGGGCGGCATTGGTGCAATGTTGGCGGGTCTAGCATTTGGGCCGCAAATGGGCGGAACGGGCATTGCGCTTTATGCTGTGCATTCGATGCTTACCATGACAGCACTTTACCTCGCCAGCGGGCTGGTTGAACGTATCGGCGGTACGAGTGATATCCGTCATCTTGGCGGTCTTTACCGCGCCAGTTCGCCGCTTTCGATTATTTTCCTTATCCTTGTGTTTGCCACCGCTGGTTTGCCGCCATTCCTTGGTTTCTGGCCAAAGATGGTGTTGGTGAACTCTGGAGTGCGCCTTGCTGGGTCAGGCATGGACGCAATGGGTGCTTATCATTGGTGGTTGGTTGCTGCTTTGTTGGTGAACTCAATCCTCACCTCTATAGCGGGTACACGCATTTGGGCACATGTGTTCTGGCGAAACGGCCGAGAAGGCAAGCAGTCTGAAATTCCAAATGATCGCCTCAAGCCGCTTGATCGCAAAGGCGTGCGCTGGGGTCTCGTGCCAACCGCCGCGCTGGTCGCACTAATCGTCGCACTTGGACTATTCCCGAACATCTACTTTGAGGCAGGGCTGAGCTCTGGTGCGTCAGTTTTGCAAACGCAGGGCTATGAGTATTCGGTATTTGGAGGGGCAAGCTAATGACCATTCTTGCAGTCGCCGTTTTACTGGCGATCACATGGGCCGCGATTACTGGTACATTTAGCCTTGGCAATCTCATATTGGGTGGCGTCGTTGGCGCACTGGCTTTGTGGGTCATTCGATCGCAAGTGGTGCAGCCAAAGTTTATCAGCCGACTTCCAAAGGCCATAGGACTAGCAGGTTTGTTCCTTTACGAACTTGTTTTGAGTGCCATCAAAGTCTTGGCGTTGGTGCTATCGCCTAACATGCGCTCCAAGCTTCAGCCTGGCATAATTGCATTTCCGCTACGCGTTCAGTCGGACATGGAAATCACCTTGCTGGCAAACTTGATCACATTGACGCCGGGAACGCTAAGCGTTGATGTAACAGATGATCGCAAAACACTTTATGTTCACGCGATATCGGTGCCGGATAAAAAGGCATTAATCAAAGACATTGCCGAAGGGTTTGAAAACAAAATTTTGGAGGTATTTGAGCAATGAGTGGCGCAACGTTTCTCGATATTTCCATTGGCATAACTTTAGGCTTGCTCACGCTTTCCCTGTTGTTGGTCATCACGCGCATTGTCCGTGGGCCGACATTGCCAGATCGCATTCTCGCGCTGGATATGCTGGTTTCAATTGGTATCGGCTTTATCGCCGTCATCGCGATCAAAACAGGCTACATGCTTTATCTCGACATTGCGATTTCACTTGGCCTTGTCGGTTTTCTAGCAACGGTGGCGTTTGCTCGATTTGTCCTTCAGCGTTGGCAAATAAGGGCCAACCGAGAGAATTCGGAGGCGTCCAAGCCATGATGCAGGAATTTTTGCTTTATCTCGTTGGCGGTATTTTGATCATTAGCGCTGTCTTTAGCTTGGCGGCGGCGATCGGTATCCTGCGGTTGCCAGATTTGTACACGCGTATGCATGCCGCGTCGAAGGCCGGTACGCTCGGATCAGGTTTGGCGCTGCTTGCCATTGCTATATTCTCGCTAGAAGGATCTGTTGTGTTGCGCGCGGTCGCTGGTTTTGTGTTCTTCTTGCTAACCGCACCTGTTGCATCGCATTTGTTGGCACGCGCTGCCTATGTTGCCGGATACAGACTTGACGAACGCACCAAAATCAACGACATGGACGATGCTTCTTGAAGCGTCCAAATGTCTCAGTTCTGAGACGCGCACATATTCTGATATGATAGTTTCTTGATTGTAGCGTAATTTGCGCATAGTAGTGCTCGCTATGGTGAAGTTGAAACACTTGCGCCTTTTTCTAAGTACGGTGGTAATAAGTGGAACAAGATAAACAAGCAGAAACCAAATATTCTTCGGAAATCGTTGAATTGTGTACTGACATTGTTAGTGCTTATGTAAGCAACAATGCCATTTCACAGGCCGATTTGCCGAAGTTGATTGTGGATGTACATGAAACACTTCAAGGTTTAACCAATGCGCGTCCGCAAGAAGTTGCTGAAGTGCGTAAACCTGCCGTATCTGTGAAAAAGTCGATCACGCCGGACTACATCATTTGTCTCGAAGACGGTAAGAAATTCAAATCTTTGAAGCGTCACCTGCGTACGCACTATGATTTGTCGCCGGAAGAATATCGGGAGAAATGGAATCTGCCCGTTGATTACCCAATGGTTGCGCCAAATTATGCGGCAGCCCGTTCGCGACTCGCGCGCGAAATGGGACTTGGACGAAAGCCAAGCAAATAGTCAGGAAAATTTTCCGATTGTTGTGAGGGCGCTTTTAGCGCCCTTTTCTATTTGAAGTTGAGAAAATGTGATAGTGAATGAAACTATTACATAGTTTTCAATGTTTTACTCAATTTCACCCACTTAAAATTATCCCCGCCTCATTGTTATCACGGTATAGGAATATATACCTATTATAGAAGTGATAATGAAAATGCATGTTTTAAGTTCAAATATCAGACATAATTTGCCGCCCCATACCGCACCGCAACTCGCTTGTTGTGGGTCAAGCAGCTTTGCCGAATTCAGAAATGTTTTAAATATTGTTGCCGCCACCTATGGCGTTGACCCAACACAAGTGTTGGACACATCGCGGCGGCGCGCGGATATCGCGCTTTGTCGGCATATCGCCATGTATGTCGCCCACGTGTCACTTGGTTACACGCTAACCCGCACGGGGAATTTGTTTAATCGTGACCGTACAACGGTCAGCCATGCCTGCGCGCGCGTTGAAGACATGCGTGACGATCGAGAGTTTGATGAGGTGTTGACCAGTTTGGAGCAGGTGCTTTCGTTTGCGCGTATTTCAAAGTCCGCAGCTTGTAAGAGGTTCTACTAATGGCCTTCAAATCAAGAAAAGCGCGGTTTGTTCACATGCTCCTCAAACGGCCGGTTCAACGAATCGAGGGTGACATTCATTATCTCACACTAAAGGGGAAAAAGTGCTCCTTGCCGAAAGAAAAGGTCTTAGATCTCCGTTCGCAAGGTGTTGTGATCTTAGATGTAACGGGCCATGCGCACGCTTGCAGTGAAACAAGTGGTTGGCTGCGACGGCAACGCCTTCAATGTAGCGGTCAAGAGCCAACAACGACGAACAGTGCTGTAGATTCGGCAAATGACGTCATTAAACGGCTGTCACGCTCCACGTCCGGTGAAAAGCCCTTCCTTGCACCGCATCACGTCCTTGCCGCAGCGAAAGTCAGCAACGTCATCGCCCGCGCGCAACTACGCAACCATGTCACGCAAGACTTAAGTGCGCTCGCGCTCCCAAAAGCGCCGGGAGGGGCTGGTGGCGGCCATGACGTAAGCGACATGGCTATTGATCATCGGCGCAAACTATCTTCGTTGTTGGATCAACTGCCATCAGATTGTCGTCGAATTTTGCTTGATGTTTGTGGATTTGAAAAGCGATTGCAGCTCATCGAATTTGAAATGGGCTGGCCACAGCGCAGCGCAAAAGTTGTGCTGCGGATGGCGCTAGAAATGGTCGCGGCGCAATGGGGTATCGACGAGATTGCCGTTGGTCCAAACAGTGCAAACCGACAAGCGTCCTAATTGTAAAAGTGCTAAGCGCGTTTGCGCGCTTCAGCACCAATATACTCAATCATCGACTTGAGGCCGTTGGCGCGTTGCGACGTTAGGTGTTCACTCATGCCGATTTCCTCGAATATCTCAAGGGCAGGGGTGTCAGTCATCTCCTGCGCTGTCTTGCCAGAGTAAAGAGCAACAACGATCGCGACCAAGCCTTTAACGATCAACGCATCGCTGTCGCCACGCAGCGTGAGCTTGTCGTTTTCGGTATCGCCAAAAACAATCCAGACCTGCGAAACACAGCCTTCGACACGATTTTCACGCACGCGCTCATCATCGCTTAGCGGTGCTAATTCGTTGCCCAAATCGATGACGAATTTGTAGCGATCCTCCCAGTCATCGAGAAATTCCAAACTTTCTTTGATTTCTTCAAATGTCATAGAGGGCTCCGTCAGCACGTTGCCAACTACCTAACGCAATCAGTTGGGCAAGTCATGAAAAAAAATGCCGTGGCACCTGGGGAAGGCAACCACGGCTTAGGGCAAGACCGCATATTGGAGTAGCATCGGGGAAGTGATGCGGTCTCAGATAAATCTATCCCGCCCAAGCAGGGCGCATTGGAGGCGTTGGCGCACTCACGTCGCCAGCGTTCGGTGAATTGATGAATGGCACATTGGTGCTGCCAATGGATGCGATTGCGGTGGTTTGGGCCAAACTACATGTTAGGTCTTGGCAATCCACGGAAGCGATTTGTTGTACAGTGGCGACTTTGCCTTGGGCATAAACCTCATTGGCGACTGCACTTGCTGTGTTCGCATCAAACGCAAATGGTTTGATGACCACAAATCCAACCCCTAGCCAAAATGCACAGCGTAACAAAAACATTTTCTTCGCCAATTCACTCCTGATGCTGACCAACTTAGCCAACGGGTGTGAAATCAACGTTCGAACTTTTGTTAAAATTTTATCGATCTGCAGTTTTTTTGCCGACAAGGGTTTGTTTACCAAAGCAGGAAAAACCCCCCCTTATAAAGGAGCCAAAGTTGGCAGTTTAATTCTGTCTTAGTTTCTTCATTACAATGGTGGGTCACATTCAATTGTAACGAGTGGCAAGTAAGTAATGCGTATTGCACAAGCTGCACTTAAAGCAGCGAAAGCTTTTTACAGCGGCGGCACAATCAACCGCAACGGGCAGGCAGCAGCGGCCAAAAGCGCGCGCTTTGCGAGCTGGGTTGGCGTAAGCCTCTTCCCGCTGAGCATCGTTCTATTTTTGTTGTCTCAAAACAATTTGGGCGCTTTGAGCGCTGTTTTGGGCGGCGCGATGATGGTGGGCGCGGCACTTGGAAAAACCGCGACCGTACGCGCACGTCATACCGGACAGCTCGTTATCCTTTCACTCGCAATTCTCTTTGGCGTTTGGGTTGCGCCCAACAGTGCCGCTGCGGCTCTCATCATCGCTTCAATCGGATTTGTGGCATTCAACAAAGTTGATCTGCGCCTGCGGATGATTGTGGCGTCAACCACAGCCTTGCTGACACTGTCAATCATCTTGAATCCGGCTGACATTGCCTACAAAGGGGCGTTCGGCAACGCATCTTCGTTGGCGTTTTATGCGATTGCGTTGATGCAGCTTGTCGGTCGAATTTCTTCGCTGACACGACGTTCTTCGGAAGGGGAGCGCGAGCAAGTACGCGCCTTCCGCCAATTGGTGGAAAGCGTGCGCGACGCGGTAATTAAATATGATACCGAAGGCAAGCTCGTTTATCTTTCACATACTTCGGAAGCACTTTACGGGTGCAAACGTTATGAGCTGATGGGCGATGGCTTTATCGAGCGCATGCATTTGCTTGATCGGCCTGCATACTTGCAAGCACTCTCTGGTGTTGCACGTGGCAAATCGTCAAAAACCATCGATGTTCGGATGCGTTGCGACCACGAAGAGGGTTCCGATTTTGTTTGGCTCGAAGTTGCGCTGAATTCTGTTTCCGAGCGCTGCGCGAGCGATGGTCGTGCTGAAGTGATTGCGATTATTCGCGATATCACCAGCCGAAAACAGCAAGAAAATGATCTGGAAGAAGCCAAGAAAATGGCTGAGACCGCTAGTCATGCAAAGTCACGATTCTTGGCGACAATTGGCCATGAGCTGCGCACGCCGCTTAATGCTGTCGTTGGCTTCTCTGATATGATGCTCAACGATATTGGCGGCGAGCTGTCTCCAAGCCACAAAGAATATGTAGATTTGATTCGCGGGTCAGGCACTCATCTGCTCGACACTGTGACCATGCTTTTGGATATGTCCAAACTAGAATCTGGCAAGTTTGAAATTCAAACTGGGCAAATGAAGCCAGAAGATTTAATCGAACCTTGCATGACCATCGTTAAAGGCGCGGCAGACCAGAAGAGCGTTAAACTGGTCACCGAACACGCTCCGCTATTGCCAACTGTTGTTGCCGACGAGCGCGCCTGCCGTCAGGTGATGATCAACCTACTGACGAACGCAATTAAGTTTAGTGAACCAGGTCAGTCGGTTAGGCTTTCGATCAAGCAACGCGGCAAGTCAATTTTGTTCGCGGTCACCGATGAAGGTATCGGTATTTCGAAAGCCGATGTAGAGCGGTTGGGCGAACCATTTTTCCAAGCGGAAAATGGTTTGGATAGAAAATACGAAGGCACCGGACTAGGCCTTTCTATTGTTAAAGGTTTGGTGGAGCTGCATGACGGCGAATTGCATGTTCGTTCGACGGTTGGTTCAGGGACAACGATGACTGTCGAACTGCCGATTGATGGGCCGATGCCGAGGGAAAAACAAAAAGTATTGGAAGAGCTCAGCGACCGTCGTTTCGAAGAAGAAGAACGCCGCGTGATGCACGCTGGCGAAAAGCGCGCGGGCTAGATTGGGGATTAGTGATATGGCAAACTATGCGAATGTCGACCATGGTGGTGAGTTTAAAATGCCAAGCTTTTCTTTGAAGTTTGCAAAACCAGTGTTCGCGTTGATGGCGAAATCGCCTGCGAACACGGCATTTGCATTTGCGCTGGCAACGAGCTTGAGTTGGGCCGCCGCAAATGCACTCTATTTCCAATCGGATGTGCATCCTGCGCCGCTGTTTGCGCCTGCAATTGAAAATTCAGTTGCGCCTGTCGCACCTGTTACACCAGCGCCGAGTCGCCCGGTAACGCAACCGATTGTACAACAAGAACCGGTCGCATCAGTTTCCCCGTCCACGACGGACTTCGGGCCAGTCACCGGCAATCCAGACGCGTTTTTGGTACAGTCAAAGCTATTTGAACTTGGCTATTTTAAAGAAAAAGTTGATGGCTACTATGGACCTAAGACCGCAGCCGCAATTCGTGCATTCGAACTGGAGAATGGTCTCGCATCAACTGGAGCGATCAGCGATGATCTGATCGCGATCCTAACCACTGGCACGGTGAAGAAGCAGAGTGCAGCGCCGCAAGCAATGCCGACACCGGTGACGAGTAATGGCGACCCGCTTTTGCAAATCGCTCAGCAAGCTACAGCAGACGCCAACAAATCAGACGTCGCTCAGCGTGAGCTAACGATGAAAGCACAACGAGGATTGGCATCACTCGGATATGATGTTGGCGAGATCGATGGCATTGCTGGCGAAGCAACGGCTACTGCAATTCGGCGCTTTGAGAATTTTTATAACTACCGGCAGACGGGTGTTGTTTCCCCTGAGTTAATTGAAATGCTCAAAGAGGCAAATGCAAAGTTTTAAGGTGACCTTGTGGCACGCTTAAAAACCAGCCTTTGGGTGTCCGCTTTGGTGCGGCGCATCAATGATCGTGGAGACTTTTGCGTCATCGCGCGAAAAGGCGATCCCGACGCTGGCCAAATTTGGGTGGAAGTCGACCATCTGAATGGCACCATGTCCCTTTATTCCCCAGCACCTGCAAACCCAGACGCTGAAGGACGCGAATTCGTCCTTCGATTTGACCGCGTTGAAGCGATGAAAATCGGTGAGCGATTGGCGCAGGAGGCAGAGTTCGACCCAGATTTCTGGGTGGTATCAGTCGAAACAAGAAACGACGACATCGGCCTTGAGGTAGTAAGCTCTCTTTAGGATGCTTTGCTTGATCGTAGGTTTTGCACTGCTTGCATTGCGCGTTCTACCGCATCTGATGCCTGATCAGCCGCTTTGTCCAAATCTGGCGTGCGACGTGAGTATGGCGCGACAGGCTTGTGCGAAATCGGCGCGGAGTTTGCTTCACGAACAAGAGATGTAATCTCAACATCACCGCGCCACACGCTCATCGCAAAAACCATGGCTTCAGGCGAAATCTGTTTGAACATGCGGGTGTATTGAGCGAGAGCAGACGAGCTGTTGCGATCATGCGCTGTCGCGTGGATCAAAACCTTCAACCCATCATATTCGTTGCAGCCAAATGCGCGCAGGACAACGAACAAAGCTGCACCGCTTACATCGTGTGCGATCTCGCCGCACCGCATTTCATCAAGGCCGGTGACTTGTGTCAGTAGGCGCGTGACTTCCGGGCGACGGTTCTTGGAAAGCAATTTCATCATTGCTTGCGTGAATTCAGACGTTGCGACTGAAATATGCTCGTAAGTCCGGTGCATATTCGTGCGCGGAATTTTACGACCTTGGAATGCTTTTAGCACCTCGATGCGATCGTTTTCCTGCAAATCGAAAAAGGCTGGAAGCAAGTAGGCTTTGTCAAAGTCCTCACGTGCCGCGAGTGAACTCGAAACATTTTGGTCCATGGCCGCTGCCTTGGAAATGGCGCGTAGATATGGACCAGCAAAGTGAATTGAATTGTTGGCAGCCAGTGCGCGATAAACCTTGCGGCTGTTCACCGGAAAAATCTTGCTCACGAGTTTCTTGGTCAAATCTTTGCGCTTGGCAATCGTGGCGACCTGATTGACATTTCCTGTTTCAACAATGTTGAGAAGGAGAGCTTCTGAAACGGTTTCGGCACTTTCCAGAAACGAATCGAGTTGATCGCCAATGTTCTCAACAACGAGCTGTTCGAGAATCGGAGAGAGTTCCGGCGCACCTGCGAGCTTTAGGGCAGCGCGCGCGCGAGCTGGTTGAGAAGCAGCGGGAAACAACCGTTGGGCCAAAGCTTCGAACTGCATTCTCTCTGTTGCCATTGGCTTGGGGCGCCTAGCAAAAGCGTCACATGCTGCAACCAACAGCGTGTTCGCGCGGTCAATGCCGCCCGATTCAATTAACAGTTGGAATGTCTCGTATGGTTGAAAGCCAATCATAATTGCCCAGAAAATGCGGATTTGGTTCAAAACAAATCAATTAAGGTACTATTTCCACCAATTCGTTAGCAGACTGTTAACCTTGACGATTTCTTAATGGTTAGGCACATGCAAATGCAAACATACAATTTGAGATGAAACGTCTTGTGAACAAAAAAGTCTGACAACACATTGAAACGCGAGGGTCTCCCATGGGGAAGATCGTGTCATTTTTAAAAAGGTCACCGCCGCTACGGGACGGACGCAGTAAGTCCAAGTTTGGTGAACTCATTCTATTTCCCGGAGTACGGTATGAACGACGAAATGGCGATGAAGCGCTACGCAAAACAAAGCGAAAGCGGCGTAACAAACATCGTTAGTTTGTCCAAAAAAGTTATAGTGTTCGGCGCACTTTTGGCGCTGGCTGGTTGCGCACGACCAGTCGGTGACTTTGGGCGCGCCCAGTCAGATGTTTTGCACGATGAGATTTTGCCTCGTGCTGGTGCGATGATCGCGCATCAAAACAAAGAACCGGTATCGTTATTCAACCTGACCAATGAAGAAGAAGACATGCGCAATCGCGTCTGGCGCTTCCTCATCGCGAATCATGCGCACGACTGGATGTTTGACCATTCTGTCGAGATGCAACGCACAAGGTTAAGCAAACCGGTAGATCTCAATTTCAGGACCGACAGATATTACCGCCATTTGCGCCTTGATGAATATGCATCATCTCGTGGCCGCTACCTGCGCCTTGCGCAAGATGTTCAAAGCGACGTTAAGACGTTGCCAAGCACATTTGGAGCCATATGTAAGGTGATGGAGATCGAACGCCGTCGCCAAGTCGCGCTAAAAGGCCTTTACGCCAACAATGAGGGCGTGAAAACCCAAGTTTATGCGCGTGAGTATGAGAACAAAAATATCATCAACTGGTTCGCACGCGCTGTTGATTATCGATACAAATCATATGATGTTGCACTCAATCGGTTGCTGGTTGAAACACCGCACGAGGAGGCACATGCCGCAAATGAAAAGCTAAACAGAATGGCGACTTTGGTCGGCCGCGCCAAAAATGGCGAGTTCTGTGATCCTTTTGCGGATGAAGCGTATAATCACGACAAGAAATTTCCGATGTTACAGTCTCGTTATGCAACGCAGATGGAAAAACCGACCGACGATGAGTACCTAAAATAGCCGCGACGGCTATTCGATATATCCGCATTCCAATTCGCTGAGCTGAGATAGATATGCAGGGAGCTGCCCCCGATGCGTCGGCAACGCGCGTACAATCGCAATCAGCTCAGAAACTTCTGATTTTACGATTGTCATACCCGGCGCAAGCTCATATTCGCCCGCGGCCAATCCTTGCGACTGCGTGGGTGTAAAAATCGCGACATCAAAGTTTGAATTTGAGTTTGTGCGACTTGTCGTCGAGTAGGGCACACTTCCGTCTTTCGCGATCAGGGATGCAGTCCAAAACCCTTGTGGCAATTGACCAGAAAGGCTCACTGGTCCGTCGAACAAGTCAATTGGGCAAATGGCGTGAGCAAATGCCGGATCAAGGTTCAACAGTCGCGGCAGATCCTTTTCTTTGGCATCAACGACGAACACCCTGTTAAGCGCATGGCGTGATGTCACGTGTTGCCAGGCTGTATTGCTGGAAACAGTTGGCA
>CAJXLH010000047.1 GCA_913055925.1 uncultured Maritalea sp.
AGGCGTTTTGCGCCGCGAGTTGGTTCGTGCTGCCGACGGTTCATATATGGACATTGTGATGTTCCGCAGCAAAGAAGACATGGACGATGTCATCGAAAAGGAAATGAACTCGGCTGTTTGCATGGAGTTTTTTCAACTCATGGATATGAGTGACTACGATCCAAATGAGCCAATGCCTTACTACCATGTGATCGAAGTGAACGAACGCTAAGTGGCTTTTGGGGCGCCGCAGGGCGCCCCATTTTACTTACCTGGCATCATGCGCCCGATTAAATTGTCCTTGATGATCCATTGATGGTAAATCGCACCCGCGATGTGCAACACCAAACTCGCCATAAACAGTTTGGCGAACAAGCTGTGCCCTTGCGCTGGTGGTACGATCGACATGTCAGGCCACGGGCCCAAATTGCCGCTCTGCAGCATGGGGCCAAGACCAGACAGCACCATCGTGCCAATGCCTGTTGAAACCAGAGCAAGCGGCAATATGTAAAGCAATATATGGACGATCTTTGATCCCCACTTCACCATAGGTGACCAATTGGGGTCAGGTGCCGGGCGAGGATGCCTAAAGGCGAAGAAGATGCGTACCAAAAGCAACAGCCCAGCCAAAATGCCTAGAGGTGCATGAATTTGGACAATGGCAAACTTTGTCGCGTCATCCGTTGAATTGACCATGACCATCCCAGCAATCAATAAGGCGATCAGCAAGAACGCGAGCAGCCAATGCAGGGCGCGCATGGTGCGCGAGTACTTTAGAACGGACGATTTTTCCATGGCCATATCCTTATTCATTGCAGTTGTCGCGAAATGTGTTAGTTTACATGTAATATAAAATGAGTTCCATGTAAACTAAAAACTGAATGATGATCGAAAATCCACTTCAACCGGCGCAGCACTCCGTCGGACGACTAATCTCAAATGTCGCCGCCCGCGCTCAACAGGTGCTCGGGAAAAAACTCGAACCACACGGTGTGACACCACAACAATGGGTGGTGCTGGTCGTTTTGTGGTGGCAGGACGAGATAAGTGTGTCTGACCTCGCCATACACCTACGAACCGAAAAACCAGCGGTCTCTCGACTTGTGGATCGAATGGAAAAGGCGGGATTGGTTACCAAAACGCCATCTGAAACAGACCGACGCTCGATCATCCTTTCGGCAACAGAAAAAGCCAAAGAGAAAAAGCAACTCCGTATGATTTACGAGGAAATCAATGCGGTTCTTTTGGCTGGTTTTTCGGACGAGGAGATTGAGCAATTGTTTTCATTATTACGTCGCGTTCAGCGGAATGCTGACCAGCATGTGCAACAGAATTAGCCTTTCGCCCACCTTGTTTCGAACAAAGAATTGGTCCACCGTGCAGCAAGTAGTTTTACACTGAGGGTACAGCGGTGGCGGGTGAAAAGCAGGCAATTGTTGTTGTGCATGGCATGGGCGAACAGCGCCCGATGGGCCTTATGCGGCGCATCGTTGAAACGCTTTGGACAAGTGACAATTCTGTGCTGCCGCCAGGTGATCGACATGCAACAGCTGACGGCAACAAAAGCTGGATTGTGCCGGATTGCAAAACCGGCAGTCATGATTTGCAGCGGATCACCACGCCAACGGCAATTGATGGCAAGCGCACCGACTTTTTCGAGTTCTATTACGCTGACATTTTAGATGATTCAAAGCTGAGCAATTTGTGGCGTTGGTTGCTGCGGATTGTTTTGGTGCGGCCTGAATTTGTGTCGGCGCGCATGGTTTGGCCATGGTCGGCCCTATGTTTTCTCATCGTATTGATCGGCCTTGTGACCTTTGGGGTGGTTCTGTTGGCTGTCGGCACCATTTTTGAATTGCAATGGTGGCAGGTGGATGGCGGCAGCGCGCGGCTGGACGTTTATGAGGTCACATTTTTGGGGATATTAAACCTCGGTTTAATGGTTTGGCTGGGCCATGCGATCCCAAAAATACGCTGGATCCTGCGCTGGCCTGCCTATTTGGTCATTTTGGTGCTGGTTTATTACACCTTGTTCGGCATAGGCGGGGTGGAAGTCCGCACCGCTGTTGTGGGCGGTACCATTTTAATCTCTTTGCTCACCGCAGCGTTTTTCTTGCCGTATCTTGGTGACGTTGCCGGTTATCTTGGTGCGCATCCCGACACGGTACGCCGCCGCCATGATGTGCGCGAGCGTGGGTTAAGTCTGCTCAGAGACCTGCATAAAGATCCGACATATGATCGGATCGTGATCGTTGCGCACTCGCTTGGCTCTGTTGTGGCATACGACATTTTGCATTTGATGTGGGAAGAGTTGGGACCCACCAACGAAAACCCGCCAAGCGACAGGGTGCGCCAAGCGCTTTATGAGCATGATTTCTTTGTGCGCAATCACAAAAGTCGGTTTTGGAATGCGTTGACTGTTGAGGCCTACCAAGCCGTGCAAGCCAAGGTGGCTGAAGCGATCCGCCGTACAGGTAGCGTTGCCGATAAGCATGGCAAGATCACGGGTGCATATTGGAAGATAACCGACTTTGTAACCTTCGGCTCGCCGCTCAGCCATGCGCAGTTCTTAATCGCCCGGGGCGTTGAGAATTTCGAAAAGCTAAAAGAAGAACGTCTGCTACCCGTGGCCCCGCCGCGCACATATAACGAAGACTATGGTGTTCTTTATACACCCGATAAGTTGGAGTTTTCCGAGCAAACGGCTGGGTTGCCGATACCAGAATCTCCAGCAGAGTGGGCGCTGAAAGCACCACGCTCCTATGCGCATCATGGTGCCGTGTTTTCAACGGTGAAATGGACCAATATGTATGATGAGCATCATCCACTATTTTTCTGGCAGGGTGACGTGTTGGGTGGTCCGGTGAGCGGTATTGAACATTTTGGCCGCGGTATCCGCGAGCACAATGTAAAGATAAGCTATTCAAAGTTTCGGTTTAAAAATTTGCGGCTGATTACGCATACCCTTTACTGGACGAACACGCTGCAAAATGGCATTTCTCCGCACATACAAAAGTTTCGCGAAGCCGTGAGGCTGGTGCGAAAATAAACACTTTAAAGGATTACTGATGAAAACGATTTTTGCTGCAGCAAAATGGCTGCTTGCGCTTATTCTTGTTCTTTATCTTGGCGTGCATATCTACATGCATTTTGCTCAACGTGATTTGCAGTATAGCGTCGCTGGCACAACGCGAAGCCCTGAAGAGTTGGGCATATCCAATGTGCAAGTTGTTAAAATTCCGACCGGCAATGGCAAAGAATTGCATGGATGGTATGCGCCTTCGAGCGCGGGCAAACCGACGATCATTTATTTTCGTGGCAATACCGGGTCGTTCACCCGTGAGCATGAACGCTTCACGCAGTTTATGGCAGATGGTTATGGCTTTTTGTCGTTCGACTATCGCGGATTTCCCGGATCACCAGGCGAGTTAAACCAACCCAATGTTTTGGAAGACGCGTTGGCTGCTTTTGACTGGGTAAGCGAAAAGGGCGATCAAATATTGCTCTGGGGGCGTTCGCTTGGTTCTGGTGTGGCGACCTACGTTGCGTCAGAACGCGATGCTTTGGCGCTGACGCTGGAAAGTCCATATACCGCGACCGTGGATGTGGCCAAAGAACGCTACCCGTTTTTACTGGTCGACTTGGTGATGCAGGATCAATACCCGTCTAGGGAGTGGATCAAAAATGTGCAGGAGCCGCTTTTCATTGGTCACGGCACAGCAGATGATGTGATCGCGGTCCATTTTGGGGAACGCCTATATGGTCTCGCACCCTATCCACAACAATTGTGGATTGTAGAAGGGGGCGATCACGACAGCCTATGGGCTGACGGGATGTGGGAACAGGTCCAGCCATTCTACGCGCAGCATTCTCGCTAGTTCGTGATTTGGCCCGTTGGTTCAAATCACCTAGGTTGCCGGCAAAAAGGGACAATTATGACCAATATCCGTATTGATATGTTTTCCGACCCGGTTTGCCCGTGGTGCCTGGTGGGTATGCATCGTTTAAACGCCGCCATTGGCCGGTTGCCGGAAAGCGTTGAGGTGGAAGTGAACCACCACCCATATCTTTTGGACGCTAACGCACCAAAAGAGGGCGAAGACGTTGTGGCCATGCTTAAGCGCAAATATGGCAATGATCCGGGACCGATGTGGGATCGTTTGGAAGCGGAAGCGAAAAAGTCCGGCCTCGATGTTGATATGCGCAAGCAGAAATGGCGTCATCCGTCTCAGGCTGCACAAGTGCTGATTGCGGCATCGCGGGCCAAAGGCAAACAACATGATGTGGCGATGGCGATGTCGCGCGCCTGCTATATTGATGCCCTAAATATTTCTGATCCAGAAGTGCTGGCCGACATTGGTGAAGCCAATGGCTTCACGCGTGAAGAGGTAGTGGAGCTGGTGACCAACGAAGATTTGCAGAAGCAGATCGAGGAAGCCGCAGCTGGCGCAGGGCAGCAAGGCATTCAGGGTGTGCCGTTCTTTGTTTTCCAAAGCAAATATGCGCTTTCGGGCGCACAACCGGACGAGGTTTTTGATCAAGTTTTTCAAGACGTGATCGAAGAAGCCAATCAACCAAATGCATAAAAAAACGCCGCTGAAAATCAGCGGCGTTTGAATTTTTAGTTTAGAGAAACGGGTCGCTTAGCGACGGCCGCCTACCAAACCTTCACGCTGTGCGCGCTTACGAGCAAGTTTGCGAGCGCGACGAACAGCTTCAGCCTTTTGACGGGCTTTTTTCTCAGAAGGTTTCTCGTAGTAGTTACGCAACTTCATTTCACGAAATACACCTTCGCGTTGAAGTTTCTTTTTCAAAGCCCGGAGAGCTTGATCTACATTGTTATCGCGAACGACGACTTGCACGCGGCACACCACCTTCTAAAGAGTTAAAATCAATTTGCGCGTTTGACAAAAAGCCAAAAGCGCTTCGGCCAGCTTTGCTAGCCAAGCGTTGGGGCGGTCAATAGCAAACCAAGTCCCGCTTGTCCAGCGTTTGCGCCGAAAAAACGGGCTTTTTCATGCTATTGCGCCCGATTGGGCCCTAAAATTCGGTTGAAATGCCCCATTTTGCGGCCAGCGCGGATTTCTGTCTTGCCGTAATGGTGCACCTGTACGTTCGAATCTGTGAGGTTCATGCCTTCATCAATTTCGTCGCCAATCAGGTTTTGCATCACCACATCAGAGTGACGCACTGGTTTACCCAATTGCCATCCAGCGACGGCGCGAATGTGCTGTTCAAACTGATCCACAAGACAAGCGGCTTCGGTCCAGTGGCCCGAATTATGGACGCGCGGTGCGATTTCATTCACGATCAATTGGTCGCCACCCTCAGACGGGACAACGAAAAATTCAACGCCCATCACGCCGACATAGTCGAGCGCTTCAATTAGCTTGGTGGCGATGCTCTTCGCATTTTCCGCAAGTTCAGGTGCAATGTCGCCCGGCACTGTTGAGGTGTAAAGAATGTGGTCTTTGTGCACATTCTCAGCCGGGTCGTAGGCAGCAGTCGCGCCTTTTTGATCGCGCGCGATAATCACGGAGATTTCCTTATTGAACGGAACGAACCCTTCAAGAATAGCAGGCTGCGCGCCAATCGTATCAAAGGCGGTGGCAATATCTGCTTTGTCGCGCAGAATTGTTTGGCCTTTGCCGTCATAACCAAAACGCCGTGTTTTGAGGACCGCCGGTAGGCCGATTTCTGCAACAGCTGCTTCCAGCTCTTCTTGGCTATCGACTTTGGCGAAAGGCGCAACGTCAACGCCTGCATTTTGAATGAATGTCTTTTCCACCAACCGCTCTTGCGAGACTTCCAATGCTTTTGCGGATGGAAACAGCGCTGTGCCTGTTTCAGCAATTGCAGCCGCTGTTTCTGCGGGTACATTTTCAAACTCATAGGTGACACAATCAACCGACTGCGCAAATGCTTTGAGTGCGCTCAGGTCTTCATATGCGGCAACGGTTTTGAGCGGCGTCACGTCAAATGCTGGACTGTTTGGGTCTGGGCAGAAAATATGCGTGTTTAAGCCAAGGCGGTGCGCTGCAAGCGCCATCATGCGGCCCAACTGGCCACCGCCCAAAATACCAATGGTTGCGCCTGTCGGCAGCTTATTGATCATCGCTTGGAAACTCTGAAACTTGCTCTGTTCGGTTTTGACGATATGCGATGAGCGCGTCCCGTGCTTTTTCATCTTCGAGACCGATGACCGCTGCGGCAAGAAGCGCGGCGTTTGTGGCACCTGCTTGTCCAATCGCCAATGTACCTACCGGAATGCCTGCAGGCATTTGCACGATCGAATAAAGGCTATCCAACCCCTTCATCGTGCGGCTTTCCACCGGAACGCCAAATACGGGGAGGTGGGTTAGCGCAGCGATCATGCCCGGCAAATGGGCGGCACCGCCAGCGCCAGCAATAATGGTTTTGAAACCATCGTCGGCCGCGGCTTTGGCGAAATCATACATGCGATCAGGTGTGCGGTGCGCGGAAACAATGCGCGCTTCATAATCGATGTCGAGTTGATCTAGTGTCTCGGCAGCGTGGCGCATAGTGGCCCAATCAGACTGACTGCCCATGACGATTGCTATTGGCGGGTTCGATGGCATCTTTGGCCCCTCGCGTTACGTCAAAAAGGGCGTTTACATCAGCTTTGGCTTTTGGGCAAGTCGCCACAAGTCTAATTTGCTTTATTTGGATTGATTGGTTTGATCAGTCTTGCGGGAAAATCGGCCAATTTGTAGCTTTCGGCCATGGAATTTGAATTTGCACCACAACCCAGTATTTTGAGTGATCTTCAACTGAACAACCCACGCTTTGTTGAAGACACACCTTTTGCCACCATTTGGCGCGTCACCCGAGCAAGTGGTGAAGATGCGGCGTTAAAGCTTTATCATCAAAAGGGTATGCGCAACGAAGCAAAGGGTTTTGAGTTCTTATCAAGTCGAGATGGGAATGGGGCAGCACATGTCTTTGAGGTCAGCGATCAGTTGGCACTGATTGAATGGCTTGACGGGCCATCTCTCGGTGATCTGACACGAGATGGTGAAGATGAAAAATCTTGCATGTTGCTTGTCAAAGTCGCGAAGAAACTCCATCAGTACTCATTTGAGGTTTCTGAAAACTGGCCCGACTTGGAAGATTGGTTTGGCAGTTTGTTTCGTCTGGCATTTAGCGCAGATGCCGATCAACGTGAGGTCGGGCTGATTGACGAGGCAAAAAAGCAAGCGCGTTATATGCTCGATAGTCAAACAGACATGCGTCCATTACATGGTGATCTACATCACGACAATGTTCGTCTCGGTGAGCGCGGGTTTTGTGCGTTTGATGCGAAGGGCGTTGTTGGTGAGCGCACCTACGAGTTGGCCAATGCGTTTCGTAATCCAAAAGGCGCGCGCGAATTGGTTTTTGATCGACACCGCATTGAATTGTTGGCGGATCATTGGTCGCAGAGCTTTGATGTGAACCGCGAACGGCTTCTCAAGTGGGCGTTTGTGAAATGTGCCCTTTCCATTGCTTGGCGCGCAAAAGGCAAGTTCGTCAAAGACGATGAAACCGAGCTGCTGGGAATGCTATTCGAAGCGCTTAGGCGATGATATCCGGCAAAAGAATATGCTCAAGCTCGATAATGCGGTCTTTTAGTGCGAGCTTTTTCTTTTTGAGTCGTTGAACCAGCATCGGGTCATCTGTGCCCGCGTTGGCCAGCGCGTGTATAGCTGCGTCCAAATCTTTATGCTCTTGGCGTTTTGTCGCCAATTCCATGCCCAACGTGGCCCGTTGCTCTGGAGTTAAAGGTACCATCTGGTCGCCGTTTTCTGTGTGATTCCAAATTGTTGGCTTTCGCGAACGTAGCTCATAATACAAATCATTGCACAAACATTTAAAACGCGGCGCAAAATTGCGGCAATTTGTACGTTTTTCGGTATTGGACAGGTCGTCTTTTTTTTGTCACACTGCATGGGTTCATATAGAGAAAGGAAGATCACATGAGCAACACTTCCCACCTCGACGCGCTAGAACGCCGCCACGCTGCGGTTGATGCCGAGATCCTCAAGGAATTGCAGCATCCCGCGACTGACGACATTAAAGTCGGCATGCTAAAGCGCAAAAAACTCGAACTTAAAGACGAGATTTCGCGACTGCAAAATCAGACGCGACAATAGGTGAGAACAGCTTTTTACTAGTATGTGATTTTGGCCACGATCTTGATCGTGGCCTTTTGTTATCCAAAGGTGCTCAATACACCGTCATAAATAAGCTTTAGCGCCAACAAAAACGCAAAGATGTAAGCAAGGCGATAAAAAAGCTCGGTGGGTATCCGACGCACCAAAAACACGCCAACAAGCATCCCAATGATTGCGATCGGCATCAGCATGGCGGACCGCGTGAGATTTGACGGTGAAAGCTGACCCAAAAAGGCGTAAGGCACGAGCTTGGTGGAATTGACCACGGCAAAGAAAATCACCGAGGTGCCGGCGTAGAGCGCGGGCTTTAGGCGCTGCGGCAGCATGTAAATTTGAAATGGCGGGCCACCGGTATGACTTACAAAACTGGTGAACCCGGCAAAGGTGCCCCAGGCAACGCCCCAAGGTTTTGATGGGGGCAGACCTTCCAAACTTTTGCGCAAAGGCAGCCAGTGGTCGAGGCAAAAAAGGATGGTGACGAGACCAACCATTAAGCGGACCATGCCTTCTGATATGAAGGCAAATAGCATCCAGCCAATTATGATGCCCGCGATGGCCCCCGGCAAAAGAACTTTGAGGTTGGGCAAGTGGAACTCGCGCCGATAAGCGACAAGTCCAATTGCATCCATGCATAAAAGCACTGGCAGCATGATGCCCACAGATTCTGTGACGGGCATAACCATGGACAAAAGGGGCACGCCGACAAAACTGAGCGAACTCACAAGGCCCGATTTTGATAAAGCCACCAAAAAAACTGCGAGGAAACTAATCGTGACTGTGGTCAGATCAATGGTTGCAAGATCGATGGCCATAGGTGAAATTCTGAATTGTGGGCGGGATATATTTAAGGCTAGACCAATCACCAAGATTGGCCAAGGGACGATAATGGTGAAATCGTCTCTTTGGGGAGGATACTTATGGGCGGCGCAGTTACATTAGTGGCGCGGAATAAAAGTGCAAAAGCAATTGAACCGATTTGGGAAGAGGTGGCTCGGCTT
Organism: uncultured Maritalea sp.; assembly: GCA_913055925.1. Taxonomy (GTDB): domain Bacteria; phylum Pseudomonadota; class Alphaproteobacteria; order Rhizobiales; family Devosiaceae; genus Maritalea. The sequence goes on from CAJXLH010000047.1 coordinate 9,152, forward strand.
GAAGATGAGCCCTATATGAAAAGCCTTAACTACCCGCCACACATAACGCTTGCCATGTGCGATGCCATAGACGGTGCAGCTCTCCAAAAAATGCTTGGGCAATCGTTTAAAAAGGAAGCACCAATTCGGGTTCAGTTTTCCAAAGTGAAACTGGTTGAGCGTGAACAGTTGGGCCTTTGGTTGATGCCAAGCAAAATTGATCGATTGCAAGCACTGTTTCACGCGGTGCAATCCCACATTGATAGCGGAGATTGTCGTCCGGCTTTCCAGCCCGGGAAGTGGGAGCCGCACTGCACATTGGCCGCGCAAATCTCACCGGCAAACAAAGCTGCTGCCGCCAAATTTGCTGCGACAAAGATTGAGCCAATTGAAATGGTGTTCAATGCCATTGAAATTATCGACTATGCGCCAATTGAGTTGGTGAAGCAGTGGCGTTTGGACGTCTAACGCCAAAACTCACGGCACAGTATCCACCATTAAATTGATGATGAGGTCGAAGTCGTCGGACTCAAGGCAGTTTTCGGCGATTTTGTTGCGCTGTTCGTGCCCACATTGGGTGCACCGATGGATCAGTTGCCAGCCCTTTTTCTTATGCTGGACGACCCCGATAGGGGCCATAAGACCGCCGCAGGTGCTTGCCCTGTCCCCAGGTTTATTGTCGAGATGTTTAGACCATAGACAAGCCGGGCAGTGGTTGCGGTAACTGCCATTTGTGAGTGCGCATACATGTTGGTGGCATCGTTCGCAAACGAACGATGAGTTTTGGTGGTGTGACATCCTGAATCCTTGTTTTGAGGTGAAACAAGGATCAGGGTTCCGTTTACTCTTGCGCCCAAGACACTGCGCGTGTCGAAGGCGGTACAGGCTTGATAAAAGAGGGACAAATTCACCGCATTGCCGTAGCGGCTATTTCCAACTCCTGCTCGCGAGATACATGGCAAAATGTATTGAGTGGTGTCGCGTCTCGCTCGAAGTCTACCGCCACAAAAGGCAATAGCCATCGGTAAGTGTCATTTCATCGCACTGTCTTCAAAGGCGTCGTCCCCTGTCAGATGTCAAAGTGACGTATGGCGTGCATTTACACTCCTTTGTTGGTTGCTTCGTTCGAGTTTTCCGTTTTCTTGGCAGCTTTGATTTCGTCTTCAAAGTCTTCAAGGTCAGATTGCATTACTTGCGCAAGCAATTCCCGCGCGGTTTTTACGTGGCCGATCATGGCTTCATCGTCGCCGCGTAAGGCATAGGCTTCTTGCAGCATTTCCACATCATGTGCGGCGAAGGCCGCAGCGAGGCGTTTGGCGCGAGTTTCAGTGTAACCAAGAGCGATCAGCGCCTTAATGCCGAGATGCAGGGCTGAGTGGAATGTGTCCCGTTCGAGTTCGTGCACGCCAATATCCATTAGGTCGTGCGCGTGGTTTCGGTCGCGGGCGCGGGCCAAAATCCGAATATGCGGAAAATGCTCGCGCACCATGCGAGAAATCTCAGAAACGATCTCTGGATTGTGGATCGAAATGATCATCAGCTCGGCGCGATCTGCACCCGCGGAACGCAGCAGATCAAGACGGCGTGCGTCTCCGTAGAACACTTTCGCGTCGAACTTTTTCATCAATTCTATCTGCTCTGGGTCATGATCGATAACCGTCGCCTCGAACCCTTGTGCGGTGAGCAAACGGGTGGAGATTTGCCCAAAACGTCCATAGCCCAAAACTATGACGCGGTTGCGTACGCTAATGTCGTCGTGCGGGCGTTCGTCGCTGGTGTCGATAATGAGCATCGGCGCAATAACGCGGTCGAACAGTATGAGCAATACCGGCGTCAGCATCATGGAAAGGGCAACGGTAACGTTTAATACATCGCCCACGTCAGGCGCCATGGCACCTGCACCAACAGCAAACTGAAACAGCACAAACCCAAATTCACCGCCCTGAGCTAACAAGGTGGCAAGCAAAATGCGGTCGGTGATGTGCATTTTAAAGATCGTCGCAAGGGCGAACAACACTGCAAATTTAAGCGCGACTAGGCCGAAGACGAGGCCAAAGATCATGCCGAAATTTTCGGTGAGCACAGAAAACTCAATCGACATACCGACCGAGATGAAAAACAAGCCAAGCAATAGGCTCTTGAACGGATCAAGATCGCTTTCCAGCTCGTGCCGATATTCGCTGTCGGCCAAAATGACGCCGATCATAAAGGCGCCAAGCGCTGGCGAAATGCCGATCCAGTCCATCAACAGAGCTGCGGCGACCACGAGAAGGAGCGATAGCGCGGTGAAAATTTCGCGGACGCCGGTGCGGGCGATAAACCGCATGACAGGTCGCAACAAATAGCGCCCGGCGAGATACATGGATGAGAAAACAAAAGCGATGCGCCACACAGCGTCGTCGTTTGATTCAGCACCATGTGCTGCGTCAGCGCCATGGGCATCTGTTGGCGCGTGGGCCGCCAGTTCTGGGATCACCAAAAACGGGATAATGGCCAAAATTGGGATCACGGCCACATCTTGCACCAGCAATGTTGCGAAAGCTGAGCGGCCCGTGCTGCGCTGCATGATCCCGCGCTCGTCGATGATTTTGAGCACAATCGCGGTGGATGAAAGCGCCAGCGCCAAGCCGATAACGATGGAGGTTTGCCAAGGCAATCCAAGCGTGATGCTGATGCCGCCGATGGCCAATGCGGTGATGAGTACTTGCGGTATCCCGAGGCCCAGAAGGCGCACCCGCATATGCCAAAATTCACGCGGCTGCAGCTCTAACCCAATGAGAAAGAGCATCATCACCACACCAAATTCGGAAAAATGCAGAATGGTGGTAGGGTCAGCTACAAGGCCTAGGCCAAATGGGCCGATAAGGATGCCTGCAACGAGATAGCCAAGCACGGGGCCAAGCCCGGTGATCTTGGCGATGGGAACGACAATTACGGCGGCGGAAAG
>CAJXLH010000048.1 GCA_913055925.1 uncultured Maritalea sp.
ACCATTTACAACAAGCTCTTTTTGCATTTCCGCCCGATCACTGATGTGATCAGAGACTATGGTTCACGCCGCGCAGCGGGGCAGCAATTTGAATATGCCAGCATCAACACCCAAAGCTTGGGGCAACTGGTTGAAACAGTGTCCGGCATGTCGATTGCAGACTATTTGTCGGTCAAAATCTGGCAGCCTATGGGCGCGACCCGCGATGCCAATTGGACAACGGATAATTACGGCAATGTGCTCTCCTTTTGGGGTTTAAACGCCACGGCTCGGGACTTTGCGAAGTTTGGCGTTTTAATCAGCAATCAAGGCGCGGGCGCAGGCAAGCAAATTGTGAGTGCGGATTGGATCGAGCGTGCTACGAACACGTCAGCGCAACATTTGGACCGCGGGCAGATCGATCAGTATTGGGGTTATGGCTATCAGTGGTGGCTGCCAGAAGGCAGTGCGACAGATTTCGTGGCCATCGGCATTTGGGGGCAGTTCATATATGTTGATCCCGCCAGCAAAACGGTGATCGTGAAGTTTTCGGCTGATCCAGACTTCAAGCGGCATGAGCCAGAAGCCATTGCCGCTTTACGCGCAATTGCGCGAAATTATCCCCGATAACAGGCCATAAATGCGGGGAAAGTCAAAAACTTATCCCCGCCCTTTCCGCCTGACTTACAATCAAAACACTTCAGCCTCCATGCGGTCATCAACGAAATGGCGGAGGCATTTGAAGGGCAGTTGGCTTTGCCGGTCGCGGCAAGGTCACGCAACGGCAAATGGACCAGTCTGACGCCGAAGATACCCGTCAGCCATTGTTGGGTCTGCACCCAACTGGCGCAAATGCGCCGCGCACCTTGTTGCAGGAAGGTGTGGATGCGGGGAAGAGGATAGAAGGGTGAGCACCTCGGGTTCGTTCGCTGGCGCGTCAAAAAGCTGTCGCACGAGGCGTTTTGCGTCTCACTTTGTTCTTTGCGCTTGTTTCGAGACAATAAATGCCTCGTGCTTCGCATCAAATGATAACCGTTCAGCGGCTTTCGTTCGCTAGCGGGGTTTTGTGCTGCGCAAACTATTTCTCAAAGATTGCGAAGCTCCAATAGTCTTCGCCATTGGAGGTCGTCTTGCACCACCCACGCCTTTTCAGTTCCCCTCCCAGAACCCGGTTCATAATGCCATGACCAAGCAAAAACGCATCACCTTCGGCCGCCGCCTTCTCCAGCAAATCGGCACCTTGTGCACCACGACGTTTGGCATCCGAAATCGCTTCGCCGTTTTGAGCAAATCCCACCAGCCAAGCCACACGAAAGATTATGCTCCAGGTCAAAGCGCCAAATTTAGGCTGTTGCCAGTTGGTGTGCGGTATCGGCGATTCCACGAACAGTTCGTGCGTCGTTACATCATTTGCAATGCCCAGTCGCTCACAAGAAGTGCGAGCGCGCCGCAAAGTGGAGGTAAAATGGCGCGAACAGGCCTTTGCGATGGCGATTGCCTCTTCATGCGGCAGGGAGCCATTTGCCAGATCACCAACTTCATACTTGGCCAGTACAGGCGCAAAATCGGCTGGCGCAACTTTTTGCTTGCGCAATTCATCCAGATCAAGTTCCGGGCGCCCGTGGCGCATGAGTATGATTTTCATTGGCCCATAAAAAAGAGTGTCGAAATATCCGACACTCTTAGACTTCAAAACAAAAATCAAGCTGACCAGCGGTCGCGACTTACGCGAAGAACTTGTCGTAATCGCTCACCAGCAAATAAAGCGGATCTTCGTCTTCCTCAATTTGCGAAAAGCGGCCAATTGGGTCGCGGAACACATTGTCGGTTTTATCGTCGTTCACCGTGGAGACTTCACCAATCAACACGTCAGCGCCCTCGCCCCAAAATGCGTGCCAGACGCCAGGCATCAGCGTGACGCTTTCGCCCGGGTCAAGCCGGAGAATTCCACCCGCCGGCAATGTGCGCAATACGCCATCAACCGGCACGGTCACGTCAGCCTTTTCGTCAATCGAACCATCTTCGGCAGGCGCGAAAAGCTCAAGCGTCAGCGTACCGCCGCCGCGGTTGATGATGTCTTCGGCCTTCACATTATGACGATGCATTGGCGAGATTTGATCCTTTCGCGAGATCATAATCTTTTCGGCATAAAGCATACCGGTGCCTTTGGTCAGGTCCGCCGCATCGCCATTGCGCGTCGTGAAGAGAAAGAGGCCAAGCTCATCAAATTTGCCTTGGCCATAGTCGGTGATATCCCACCCCATGCCGGCTTTCACCAGGCCCTTCATATCGTCGGCACGGTCTCTCATTTGACCCGGCGTCCAATAAGCAAATGGCGGCATGATGTAGCCAAAAGAGCGGATAAATTCATCACCCTGTCGGATGATTTCATTGACTTCAGAACGTTTCATTGTGTCCCCGATTCACAAAATTCGAACCTCAAACAAATCCATATTTTTCAATATGTCAAACGTTGTACTTGTAAATCCGTTCCGCTGGTTACATTTCGTTACGTCGAACATGATTTTGGTCGCCAGCCTGTTGGCGAGTTGGCGCTAATGAGCAGCGCCGTTTGCCTTGGCGGTCTGCGCGCAGGTGCCTGGTGCAAGGGCGCAAATTGCTTGGTACTGCGACAGGAACACATCTCCCGACATATGGTCCAAAAAGTCGGTGCGTTTCAGCTTGTCCATCACCGGCCCCTTCACTTCGGAAAGGTGCAATTTGACCCCGAGTGCATCAAGGCGTTCGTTGATTGCCTCAAGGCTTTCAAGTGCGGAAGTGTCGATGGCGTTCACGGCCGGGCACATAAGAACAACGTGCTTGAGTTGCTTATTGTCCGCCACAAGGTCATAGACGCTATCCTCCAAGAACCGCGCATTGGCGAAATAAAGGCTTTCATCGACACGTAGAGATAGCACTTCGGGGTGCGTTGTGACGGCGTGACGGTCAATATTGCGGAAGTGTTCGGTCCCCTCCACCAAACCCACAATCGCTGAATGCGGCCGCGATGTCTTGTAAAGGTGAATGGCGATAGAGGTTACAACGCCAGTGGTGACGCCCAATTCCACGCCCCAAATCAAGGTTACGACCATCGTGGTTGTAACGGCCACAAAGTCAGCTTTGGAGTAGTTCCAAGTGCGCTTGAGGATCGAAAAATCCACAAGGCTCATTACCGCAACAATAATCGTTGCAGCCAATGTCGCTTTTGGCAGAAAGAACAAAAGCGGCGTCAAAAACAGTGTCGCAAGTGCTATCCCGACCGCGGTGTATGCGCCAGCCGCAGGTGTTTCAGCGCCTGCATCGAAATTGACAACCGAGCGCGCAAAACCGCCGGTGACGGGATACCCGCCGCCGATTGCAGAGGCGACATTTGATGCGCCAAGGCCGACTAGTTCCTGATCAGGGTCGATACGTTGACGGCGCTTAGCGGCCAAGGTTTGCGCGACTGACACCGATTCAACAAACCCAATAATGGAAATCAACGCGGCTGAACCCGCGAGCGAAAAGATGAGATCGAGAGAAAGTGTTGGTACTTGCAAGCCAGGCAAACCCTGCGGCACATCGCCAACTAACGCAACACCCTGCCCGCCCAAGCCGAGCCCGAACGCAGCGAGAGACGTAAGTGCTACCGCAAACACTGGTCCGGTTTTGGCGACAATATCTGCCAAACGTTCGCCCAACCCAAAAGACTGCAACAAGGGCTTCAGCCCTTTGCGCACCCAAAAAAGAAATGCGGTTGCTGTTACGCCAATCACAAGCGTTGGCCAATTTACGTCACCCAGATGGGCTATAATGGATTGGGCCAACTCAAATAGGCTATGGCCATGCGCATCGATGCCCAAAATGTGTTTGAGTTGGCTTGTGGCAATAATGATGCCTGATGCGGTGATAAAACCCGAGATAACGGGGTGCGAGAGGAAATTGGCAATAAAACCAAGTCGCAAAAGCCCCATCACTAAAAGCATCAAGCCAGACAAGAATGCCAATGCAATTGCAGCAACAATATATTCCTCTGTGCCTTGCAGCGCTAATTTACCAACTGCGGCGGCGGTCATAAGGGAGACCACCGCCACGGGCCCGACCGCAAGGGTTTTACTGGACCCAAACAAGGCATACGCGACCAAAGGGAGGATGGAGGCATATAAGCCCATTTGTGGTGGCAAGCCCGCCAACAAGGCATATGCGAGCGATTGCGGGATCAACATGATCGTTACGATGACAGCCGCGACCAAGTCGCTTGTCAAAGTGTGGCCATTGTACTCACGGCCCCACTCGAAGATGGGCAACGGCTTTAATTTGAAGGGCAATCGCATACGCATTAAACCAGTTTACAAGATAACAGATGTCCGGGGATTAGTTGCCGCGTGCTTCGTTGCTCAATTCCCAAAGGGCATGTGCACGGGCGCCAGAGCGACAAAAGCCAAGAATTGGCTTAGGCATTTTATCAAATCCGGTGGCGAACTTTTCCACATCGTCACCGCAAGCTTGTCCTGGTCGAATGGGCACATGAAGCGTCTCAAACCCAAGTTTTTTCGCTTCACTCGCAAGCTCGTCAAATACAGGCTGATTGCCCTCTTCCATGTCAGGCCGCGCGCAAATCAGAGATTTGATGCCCTGGTCAGCAAGGTCTTGGAGGTCAGAATAGCCAACTTGGCCAGACACATAGAATTGATTGTCGATCTGCTTGATGTTCATTTTGCGTCTCCTGTTCGGCGCTTGCTCATCTCTCGACAAGCCAAGCACCGATTTCAAAAATCTTAGAGCCGATGCCATGTTAAAGCTTATTCACCGGCACCTTGAAAAACACGTCACCATGCTCGTCTTTTGGCGGCATCTGTCCTGCCCGCATATTGACTTGGAGCGATGGTATGATGAGTTTCGGCATGTCCAAAGTTGCGTCCCGCGTTTCGCGCATTTCAACAAATTCGTCTTCCGAAATGCCGTCTTTGACGTGGATATTGTGCTCACGCTCTTCAGCAACTGTGGTTTCCCACTCAATGTCACGGCCGTTAGGTCCATAGTCATGGCACATGAAAAGGCGTGTTTCGTCAGGCAGTTGCAACACGCGTTTTACAGAACGATAAAGCGTGCGTGCATCACCACCAGGGAAGTCAGCCCGTGCGGACCCGCCATCTGGCATAAACAATGTGTCGCCAACAAAAGCCGCATTTCCAATTGTATGGGTCATACATGCTGGGGTGTGGCCCGGCGTGTGCATAACATAGGCGGTCAAGTTACCGATTTGGTAGTTATCACCGTCCGAGAAAAGCTGATCGAATTGCGAGCCGTCGCGTTGGAATTCGGTGCCTTCGTTAAACACCTTGCCAAAGACGTCTTGCACAATGGTGATGTTTTCACCAATGCCCAATTTGCCACCAAGTTCAGCCTGAATATAAGGAGCTCCAGACAAATGGTCGGCGTGTACGTGGGTTTCGATCAGCCATTCAAGTTCAAGTTCATTATCCTTGATGAACTTGATGATTTTATCGGCACCGTCATAAGTGATCCGACCCGCTGCATAATCGATATCCATTACAGAATCGACCACCGCGCATTTGTTGCTCGACGGATCTTGTACAACATAAGAGATCGTGTTTGTCGGCTCATCAAAAAATGCCGTGACGATGGGTTGAACGTCCATTTGAGGTTCAAAAGGGAGTGGCGCGATCATTGGGCCGTACCTTTCCTAGTTGGTTGTTTTGAGTGTTCTAAAGGCGGCGCGGCCACGCAAATATTTTGCAAGCGTGATCCCCGCGACCATGGAACCGAAGAAAATGAAGGGATCAGGCAACATCAATCCCAATGCAGGGATGGAGCCGCCTGGGCAGAAACCTGTGATGCCCCAGCCGATGCCAAATGTTGCAGAACCGAGCACCAATGGCGCGTCGATTTGCTTGGCGGCGGGTAGCGAAAACACATCTTCGAGAACAGGCTTTGGGCGTTTAAGCACAAAGAAATAGCCAATTGCGGTAACAACAAGTGCCGAAACCATTACCAAGAGAAGGCTTGGGTCCCATGTGCCGGCAACATCGAAGAAGTTGATGACTTTGGTGGGATTGGCCATGCCGCCAATAGTTATCCCCGTGCCGAAAATCAGGCCTATAATGAATGTCGAAATCAAACGCATTTGCTTACACCCCACCGATAATGTGGCGCACAACAAAGACAGTGATGCCTGTGGTGACCATGAAAATGGCTGTCGCGGTGATTGAACGGAGCGACAAACGCGCCATACCGCAAACACCATGACCAGATGTACAGCCAGAACCATAATTGACACCAATGCCAACGATGAAACCGCCAATAATGACTGCCCAAATGGAAACCGGATTATCAAATGGAACTGGTGCGCCAGTGATGATGGAGACAAGAACAGGTGCAAGAATTGCACCTAGAAGGAAACTGACGCGCCAGTCCCAATCCTTTTGAATTGGCGGCAATACGCCGGCCAAAATGCCAGTCATTCCGGCAATTCTGCCGTGGAATGCCATAAGCAAAACTGAAGCCAAACCAATTAGGCTGCCGCCCAAAATGGCCTCAAATGGTGTGAAACTCGTCATTACAACTATCGACCTCGCCTCGTGTTGTGTCATAAATAATGCAAATCATCTCTTGCATTTGTATATGCGCATATTCTAATATAGTCAACATGAATATTGAACAGCTTGAAAAAAATGCCGATGCGGCAGCCGAACTATTGAATGCAATGGCCAATGCCAACCGGCTGGCCATTCTGTGCAACCTTGTTGAAGGCGAAAAACCGGTGACTGAGCTGGTTGAGCTTGTTGGCTTAAGCCAGCCCGCGCTAAGTCAACACTTAGCCAAGTTACGAGCATTGAAGCTGGTAACAACGCGACGCGCAGGAAATGTTATTCACTACTCGCTAGCATCAAGCGAAGTTGAAGCCGTCCTGAACACGCTTTACGGCATCTATTGTAAGTAGCATTGCAAAAGCAACTTGGCGCTTAGAGTTCACCTCGGCTTAAGTTGATTTATCGCGCCATCCGCTTTATTTAGGCGCTTGCCCGGTGTGGAGCTGGGCCCAATCCATTGGTCAGCGGGAAGACCGACATGAGTGCATCATCAAATTCAAAGCCGATTTCGGCGAAAACCATTTTGCAGATGAAGGGCAAAGATCCCATTGTTTGCTTAGCTGCTTACACGACGCCGATCGCAAAAATGGCAAATGTGCATTGCGATATGATTTTGGTGGGCGACAGTGTCGGAATGGTTTTACACGGCCTGCCCTCTACGCAAGGTGTGAGCGTTGATATGATGGTGATGCATGGTCAAGCGGTACGCCGCGGTGCAGACCGCGCGCTTGTTGTGGTCGACATGCCTTTCGGCAGTTACGAAGCGAGCCCTGAGCAAGCGTTTGAAACCGCGTCCTACATCATGCAAGAAACCGACTGCTCGGCTATTAAGCTTGAAGGCGGCACGCATATGGCAGAAACAATCGATTTTCTGACAACGCGCGGTATCCCAGTGATGGCGCATGTGGGCCTCACACCACAATCGGTAAAGGGTATTGGCGGGTACGCTGTCCAGGGCCGTGGCGAAGATCGCCAACGTGTATTGGACGATGCCAAAGCTGTGCAGGATGCTGGAGCATTTTGTGTGGTGTTGGAGATGGTGACCGAGGAATTGGCTAATGAAGCAACAGCGCTTTTGGACATCCCAACGATTGGAATCGGTGCATCAAACCAATGTGACGGCCAAGTGCTCGTCGTCGACGACATGCTGGGCATGTTCCAAGATTTCAAACCAAAGTTCGTGAAACGCTATGCGCATCTCGGTCAAGCAGCTGAAAAGGCAATCGCAGAATTTGCCGACGAAGTGCGGGACCGCACATTCCCAGCCGCTGATCACGTTTATCCGGACAAGAAATGACACTTCAAATCATCCGCACCGTTGAAGATTTACGCGCTGCAACAAGTGCGTTGCGCCGCGAAGGCAAAGTGATTGGAATGGTGCCCACCATGGGCGCACTGCACGATGGTCATTTGAGCCTTGTTCGCGCCGCGCAAGAGCATTGCGATGCCGTGGTGGTGTCGATTTTTGTAAACCCGACGCAGTTTAACGACCCGGCTGACCTTGAGAAATATCCGCGCACTGAGGATACCGATATCGCGATGCTTAAGCCGCTTGGCGTGGACATCGTTTATGCACCGAACGCTAAAGAAATGTATGCGACGGGCTTTGCGACAAATGTCAGCGTTTCTGGTATTTCGGACGGGCTTTGCGGCGCCACGCGGCCCGGACATTTTGACGGCGTGGCAACGGTGGTCACAAAATTGCTGCTGCAGGCAATGCCAGACAAAGCATTTTTTGGTGAGAAAGATTTCCAACAGCTCGCCGTCATTCGGCGCTTCGTTGCTGACTTAAACATACCCGTTGTCATTAAAGGCTGCCCAACACAGCGCGAAAATGACGGTTTGGCCATGTCATCCCGCAATACGCGGCTGTCGGAACGCGAACGCAAGATTGCACCCCAATTATTTCAAACACTTAAGCGCGTTGCCGCAGAAATTGAATCCGGCGCGGACGTTAAAGTATCGATTCAAGAAGCAGGTGCAAGTCTGATTGAAACTGGATTTGCAAAGGTTGATTATCTGGAGCTTCGCGCTAGTGATGACCTTACACCGTTGGATCAAATTGACCGCCCTGCACGCTTATTCGTGGCCGCATTTTTGGGCGACGTTCGGCTAATTGACAATGTTGAGGTCTCAGTCCGATAATTTAGCTTTGCGGCGAATTGAGGATGAGATGACTGGCACTGATAAAGACCACGCCGATGTGGTGATTTTTCCTCCCCTCCTACTGGCCCTGATGTTCGGGCTAGGGATATTGTTGGAATGGCTGTTGCCAATCGTATTCCTCGCTCCTGTCTATGAATCGAAATTTCAAACAGGTTTCAGTGCAATACTCACATTGATCGGCATCGCTATCGCGATGCTAGGTGTTCAGGAGCTGCGCAAGCACGGTACACATGTTGAACCGCACAAGCCCTCAAAACTGATCGTCAGCTCTGGCATTTACCGGTTAACGCGAAACCCGATCTATCTGGGAATGGTCGTGTTCTTTTTCGGCGTGAATATGTTCTGGAACCTTGAGTGGGGCGTATTGCTGACCCTCGTCGTATTCCTCGTGCTGCACTACGGCGTCATCAAGCGCGAAGAAGCTTATCTTGAGAAGAAGTTCGGTGAGCCGTATACGGCCTATCGCCGGCAGGCGCGGCGCTGGCTTTAAAAGAAAAGGCGCTGATCACTCAGCGCCTCATCGGGAATATTTAAGCGATTTGGTCTTCTTCATCTTCCGCTGGGTTTATGAAGCCACCTGACTGGCGCTTCCAAAGCGGGGCGTAAACGCCATCTTTTTCGAGCAACTCATCATGGGAACCATCTTCAATGATTTTGCCTTGATCCATAACGATCAGGCGATCCATTTCCGCGATGGTCGACAAGCGGTGCGCGATGGCGATTACCGTCTTGCCTTCCATTAGGCGGTGCAACTGCTCCTGAATGGCAGCTTCAACCTCACTGTCGAGTGCGGATGTTGCCTCGTCCAAAATGAGGATCGGCGCATCTTTGAGAAGCACGCGAGCAATGGCGATACGCTGACGTTGGCCGCCAGACAGTTTTACGCCGCGCTCACCCACATGTGCGTCATAGCCTTTGCGGCCAGCAGGGTCGGTTAGCTCAAGAATAAAGTCATGCGCTTCGGCTTGCTTCGCAGCGGCGATCATCATCTCCTCGGTGGCATCTGGACGGCCATAGAGCAAATTCTCGCGTACTGAACGGTGCAGCAACGACGTGTCTTGCGTCACCATGGCGAGATTTTTGCGCAGCGTATCCTGCTGCACTTCAGAAATATCGTGCCCATCGATGGTGATCTTGCCGCCTTCCACGTCGTAGAAACGCAGCAAAATATTGACGAGCGTCGACTTACCCGCGCCAGATCGACCAACCAAGCCGATTTTTTGACCACGCGGCACAGTGAGATTGAGCTTTTCAATCACGCCCTTCTCACCACCATATTTGAAGGTCACCTCATCAAACTTGATGTCACCAGACACTGGCGGCAACGGCTTTGCTTCTGGTTTGTCTGAAACCAAGCGTGGCAACGAAATCGAGTTGATACCATCTTGCACGGTACCGATATTTTCAAACAGTGCGGCCATTTCCCACATGATCCAGTGGGACATGCCCCAAATCCGCAAGATGATGCCGAGCGCAATCGCAACGGCACCTGGCATAACTTCGCCATTCATCCAAAGGCCGATGCCGATGGCGGCGACGACAAAGAACAGAACCGAGTTCATCAAAGTGATGCAAATCTCAAGCGCTGAGCTGAGACGCATCTGACGGTGGACGGTGTTGAGGAACATGTCCATGCTTTCCTTGGCGTAAGCTTGTTCGCGGTTGGAATGCGAGAACAGTTTCACCGTCGCGATATTGGTGTAGCTATCAACCACGCGGCCCGTCATCAAAGAGCGCGCATCCGCCTGTTCTGCGGAGATTTTGCGCATCCGCGGCACGAAATATTTGAGCGCGGCGGCGTAAACGAAAACCCAAGCCAAGAATGGCAGCATCATGCGCCAATCGGCAGCAAAGGTGACAAACAGGATGCCCAAGAAATAGGTGACGACATAAACAAGGATGTCGAGCACCTTCATCACCGTCTCGCGCACAGCGAGCGATGTCTGCATCAGTTTGGTGGCGATACGGCCCGCAAATTCGTCTTGGAAATAAGACATGGATTGGCGGATCAAATAATTATGCACGTTCCAGCGAATACGCATTGGGAAATTGCCCAAAAATGTTTGGTGCAACACCAAAGAGCCAAAGGCACTCATAAGCGGACGCGCGACAATGACCACAAGCGCCATGCCAAGCAATGCCGGCCACTCATTTTGAATGAATGTTTTTGGGTCGGACTGCGACAACCAATCAACAATGCTGCCCATAAAGCTGAACAGCAGCACTTCGGTCAGCGCGATAACCGCAGAGGTGATGGCGAGCATGACGAGCCAAAATTCCATGCCCTTAGTGTAGTGGCGACAAAACGCATAAAGCGTATTTGGCGGCCGTGATGGATCCTCTGACGGATATGGTTCAATACGGGCTTCAAACCAATCGAATATCTTGCGCATTGTGCTCGCCTATTTAAAAAGTTTTTTCTTTCTTTATATCGATTTATCTGTTGGGGCAACAAGAAATGTCGCCCCAGCATTTACTCGGCGGCCGCAAAGCCACCAGACTGTCGCTTCCAAAGCTGGGCGTAGTGCCCATTTTGGTCAAGAAGCTCTTGGTGTGTACCCTCTTCCACCACTTTACCCTCGTCCATGACGATCAATCGATCCATGGCGGCAATGGTGGACAATCTGTGTGCAATTGCGATGACGGTTTTGTCTGTCATCAATTCTTGCAACTGCTCCTGAATTGCCGCCTCTACCTCGCTGTCGAGCGCAGAAGTTGCTTCGTCGAGCACCAAAATCGGCGCGTTTTTGAGCAACACGCGGGCAATAGCGATCCGCTGACGCTGACCACCAGACAGTTTAACGCCGCGTTCGCCCACTTTCGCATCATAGCCTTTATTGCCGTCTTCATCTTCAAGCTCGACAATAATGTCATGGATTTTGGCTTGCTTCGCCGCTGCAATCATTTGCTCGTCGGTTGCGTCAGGTCGACCATATTTAATGTTGTCGCCCACTGAACGATGGAGAAGCGATGTGTCTTGCGAAACAAAGCCAATGGCTTGGCGCAAGCTATCTTGGCTGACCCTCGCGATGTTTTGGCCATCGATGGTGATCTCACCCTCTTTGGCATCAAACAAGCGCAGCAAAAGGTTGACGATGGTCGATTTACCCGCGCCGGATCGACCAATAAGGCCGACCTTTTCGCCGGGCTTGATGTTCAAATTCAGCTGGTCGATGACGCGTTTTTCTTCGCCGCCATCATAGTTGAATTTTACATCCTTAAAGCCGATGGCGGCTGCCTCAACGTTGAGCGTTGGCGCATTCGGCACATCGAGCATGGTCAGTGG
>CAJXLH010000049.1 GCA_913055925.1 uncultured Maritalea sp.
CGCTATGTGCTGGCACTTATTTTTGCAAGCATTGTTTGCGGGCTAGGCTTTTTGCCACCGCTCGACAGTTTGCGCCTTATTCTGTGATCGGCGGTCATCGCGGTTCATAAACTCTTTGACCGAACGACGGCGGTCAGGGCCGATATAGCCTGACGGCACACGGATGCACTCGCGCGGAAACAAAATGGTGCGCTCAACACGATCATTGATCGTTTTTTCCGACAAGGGTTTGACCAACACTTCGTCTACACCCGCTTTGATGGCGCGCATTATCGTTTTTGGCCGCCCGCAACTGGAGATGAGGATTACCGGCACGAAACGCGACACGATTTGTTTGTCGATCCGAAGTTTCGCCACAAACTCTAAGGGCGACACATCCCCCAACGCATCATCGATCAACAACAAATCATTTGGATTGGCATGCAGGTATGACAACCCGTCTTTGGGCGTTGCAAAAAGGTGTGAACGCGCAATGCCCATATGCCGCAATGCCGAGCGGACCGTATCGACGATCAAACGCTGTTCAGCAATGATAACAACTCTTTGCTTTGTAAAATCAGGCATGGCTCACGCTACTCTTGTGCATCACAAATGATGCAATGAAATAGTGAAAACGACCTAAACGCGAACCGAGGATTATCGCTTATTACTCTGCTTCTAGCTCTTCGCGCAGCATTTCTATTTCAAGCCACTGATCTTCTTTTTCACCTAGCGCGCTTTCTTTTTCCGCAAGTTCGCTGCTGATGTTTTGGAATTTCGTTGGGTCTTTGGCATAAAGCTCTGGATCGGCCAACTGAGCATTCAGCGCTTCAATTTCTTTTGTCAGCGTTTCTATTTCACCGGGCAGCTTTTCCAGCGCATGTTTGTGTTTAAACGATAGCTTTTTGCTGCTCGGCTTCGCGGCGAGCTTAGGTTGAGTATTTGTCTTTTTCGGCTTCGGCGTTTCCGATTTTGGTTTGCCAACGCCATATCCGCGCAACGCAACCATGTCAGAATATCCGCCGGGATATTCAGTCCACTCGCCATCACCATTACTAACGATAACCGAGGAAGCCACGCGGTCCAAAAACTCACGGTCGTGACTGACCACCAATACCGTGCCTTGATATTCTGCCACCATTTCCTGCAACAGGTCCAGCGTTTCAAGGTCCAAATCGTTGGTCGGCTCGTCCAAAATCAACAAGTTTGACGGCAAGGAAAGCGCGCGCGCAATCATCACCCGCGCCCGTTCGCCGCCGGACAACTTACCCAACGCCGTGTTGGCCTGTTCTGGCAGGAACAAAAAATCCTTCATATAGCCAACAACGTGACGCGCCTTGTCGTTGATCACCACATTGTCGGTGCCGCCGCCCGTCAATGCATCTTTGAGACTGGTGGCTGGGTCAAGCTGCGCACGCTTTTGATCGAGCACTGCGATATCGAGCTTGGTGCCCAATTTCACCTCGCCTTGATCTGGCGCGAGTTCTCCGGTGATCAATTTGATCAGCGTGGATTTTCCGGCACCGTTCGGCCCAACAATGCCAACCCGGTCGCCGCGCAAAATGCGCGTAGAAAAATCTTTCACCACCGTGCGGCCATCAAATGCTTTTGAAATGCCTTCAATATCCGCAACGATTGCGCCTGACTTTTGCGCGTCAGCAACTGACAATTTCACATCACCCACCGGACCGCGATGATCTTTTCGTTTCTGACGCAGATCGGCAAGCTCCGACATACGCCGCACATTGCGTTTGCGGCGCGCCGTGACGCCGTAGCGCACCCAATGCTCTTCCCTGACGATCTGACGATCAAGCTTGTGCTGTTCTAATTCCTCTTGCGCCAAAAGCTCGTCGCGCCAGGCTTCATATTCAGCAAACCCGCGATCTAACCGCCGCGTAGTTCCGCGATCTAGCCAAACGGTTGACCGTGTGAGATCGCTCAAAAAGCGTCTATCGTGGGAGATGATCAGCATAGCTGACTTCATCGAAGACAATTCGGACTGCAACCACTCAATGGCGGGCAAATCGAGGTGGTTGGTCGGCTCATCCAGCAACAAAATGTCAGGTGAAGGCGCCAATGCGCGCGCCAAGGCCGAGCGTCGAACCTCACCACCGGACATTGACTTTGGATCAGCTTCTGGCGCGATACCAAGTTCGGATAGCAGATAAGGCGCGCGATAAGCATCATCGCCCGGCGCCAACCCGCTTTCCACATATTCTAGCGCCGTTTCAAAGCCCGAAAGGTCTGGTTCCTGCTCCAAATATCGCACCGTCACACCGGGCTGCAAAAACTGCTCAACACTGTCGGCATCCACCAACCCTGCGGCAATTTTCAACAATGTGGATTTGCCGGAACCATTACGCCCCACAAGGGCAATCCGCTCACCAGCAGCCACAGACAGTTCTGCACCAACAAGCAATGGCGTTCCGCCAAAGGTGAGGTGCACTTCTTTTAGACTGAGCAATGCAGCGGCCATATGATTTTCAATACTTTATGCTGGAACAGTGACGCACTACGATTTAGCATCGCACCAAGAAACTTCAACAAATTCTTGTGTGCCTTATGGACCGAAATCAGATTTTATGCCGCGCTGATGAGCTAAATTCGCTCTTGGATGATCCCAACATCCGTATTGTCGATGGGTCGTGGCATTTGCCGAATGCCAATCGCGATGCGCTTTTTGAATATCAAAAAGATCACATTCCAGGCGCAGTGTTTTTCGATATTGATACGGCATCGGACCCGAATTCTGGGCTTCCCCACACCATGCCCGATGCAGCAACCTTTAGCACCTATGCAGGCAGTCTGGGCATTACTGATGAACATCAGATCATTGTTTATGACACGGCTGGGCTTTTTTCAGCTGCACGGGTGTGGTGGATGTTCCGTCAATTCGGCGCAACAAATGTGCGCGTGCTTGATGGCGGCCTGCCCGCTTGGAAAAATGCGGGCCTTCCTACAACCTCTGACGTTGTGGAAATCGCTTCGGTTAAATTCAATGCTAGCGCACCACGTGACGTTGTTGGGCTAAGCGCCATGCGATCCCATGTGGACGTGGGTGACGTACAAATATTGGATGCAAGAGGCGCTGGCCGCTTTTCTGGCAAAGAGGCAGAGCCCCGGCCCGGTATGCGCGCAGGGCACATGCCGAACGCCACCAATGTCCCTTTCACAGCGCTTCTCAACGATGACGGCACGGTAAAGTCTACTGACGATCTCAAGGCATTATTCGCGGAAAAGCAGGTCGATGAAACCGCCCCGATTGTCACGAGCTGCGGTTCTGGGGTGACCGCTGCCATTATCGTATTGGCGCTTGAATTGATCGGCTGTCGCAACGCTCAGCTTTACGATGGTTCTTGGTCCGAATGGGGTAGTTTGCAGGACACACCGATTGAAGTGGATTGACAGCTAAAGCGATTCAACATATTGCTTTTGCAATTCGAAAGAACAAAAGCCATATGTCATTAACTGATTTAGAATCTCGACTTCTTACCCAAATCAAAGCACAACCCTTCGCCACCCAAAAAGAATTGGGTGAAGCGGTAGGCATTTCGCGTGCCAGCGTCGCAAACTATGTGGAGCGTTTGCAGAATAAAGGCCTCATTCTTGGTCGTGCTTATGTGTTCGCGCAAGTGCCTGGCGTAACATGCATCGGCGGCACAGTA
This sequence comes from uncultured Maritalea sp., assembly GCA_913055925.1. Taxonomy (GTDB): domain Bacteria; phylum Pseudomonadota; class Alphaproteobacteria; order Rhizobiales; family Devosiaceae; genus Maritalea. The sequence goes on from CAJXLH010000049.1 coordinate 3,645, forward strand.
CTTGATCGCATTTTGCGCATGACAAGTGATGCCATTCCGCATACCTCCCAGCCCGGCACCAGCAGTTCAACACGTGGCGGCGTTGGCCGAAACGTGGCTGAAAATTTGGCACAGCTCGGTGAACCGGTGAAGTTGATGTCTGTCATTGGCGCTGACGAAGCTGGGCGACAAATCGTTGAAGCCACCGAAGGTGCGGGTGTTGATGTGAGCCTTGTTGAACGACTACCGCATGGCATTACAGGCACATACACCGCGGTTATGCAGCCTTCTGGCGAGCTCTATCTCGGCATTGCCGATATGGGCATTATGGATGAGTTGAATGAGCAGATTATTGACGGCAATTGGCAGCATATCGTTTCGTCGCGTTTGGTATTTGCCGAAACAAACTGCCATCCAAGCTTGCTGGCAAACCTGATCAAGCGCTGCAAAAACGCTGATATTCCGTTGGCTGTTGATGCAGTTTCCATCCCGAAATTTAAACGCTTACCAGATGCATTGGATGGTGTGACCTATCTGTTCTGCAATAAGGATGAAGCGCAATCTGTTTGCGATGATGACGATTTAGAGGCCCTCGCTCGATATCTGCAGTTCCGAGGCGCCAAGAACGTTGTGATCACCAGCGGTGAAGGACCAATCGGCTGTTTGGCAGGCGATCAATTTACCCTTATTGAAACGCCACGCACAAAAATCATCGATGTTTCAGGCGCTGGCGACGCCTTCGTTGCCGGTGTCATACATGGCATTTTGCAAGAGCTAGAGTTGAACGAAGCTGCCAAACTCGGTGTCGTCGCAGCCGGATTGACCGTGCAGTGCGAACTTCGCAACAGCCCCGATTTGACCGCAGCAGCGCTGAGTGAAGGCGCCAAGTCTATCAAAATCAAAGGATAACAAACCTAATGAAATTCGATCTCCAGTTTGGCGCCCATGTTCTTGATGCCAAGATGTCGGGCCAGCCCATAGTTGCGCTCGAAACAACCGTGGTAACCCACGGCATGGATTATCCGCACAATTTGGAAACCGCGCTGGCCATGGAAGCGGCTGTGCGCGAAGCTGGCGCATGTCCGGCGAGTTTGGGCATCATAGACGGACAGCCTGTCATTGGCATGAGCGAAGCGGAGCTAAAAGCCTTTGCTCAAGCGCCGCGCGGATCAATCGCCAAATGTAGCCGCCGAGATTTCGCAGCGCTGATTGGTCTTGGCAAATCGGGCTCCCTCACCGTTGCGGCCACCATGATTTTGGCTCAAGCCGCGCAAATCGACATTTTTGCCACCGGCGGCATTGGCGGCGTACACCGCGGCCATCCATTTGATGTGTCAGCGGATTTGCTGGAATTGGGCAAAACGCCAGTAACCGTTGTGTGCGCGGGCGCGAAATCTATTCTCGATTTACCGCTCACCATGGAAGTCCTAGAAACTCAAGGCGTGCCCGTTGTTGGGTTTGGCTGCGAAAATCTGCCCGCTTTTTACACCCGCGATAGCGGTATCGGGTTGCCGCACAGCGTTGCTGACACCAGCGAAGCCGCATCGATTGTGCGCACATGGCGCGATCTAAAAAGCGAAAATGGCATGTTGTTCGCGGTACCGGTGCCTGAAGATAGAGCCCTTTCCAATGACGAGATGGAAAAAGTTATCGAAACCGCCATCGCCGATGCGGACGATAACGGCATCCATGGCGCGGCGGTGACGCCATTTGTGTTGGGCAAAGTGGTCGAACTGACCCAAGGCAAATCGCTTGAAGCGAACATTGCCTTGTTGATCAACAATGCCAAAACCGCCGGCGAAATAGCCGTTGCGGCACAAAAATAAGTGGCTTTAGCGCGCCTTAACTGGCGCGCGCCACGCGATGGCTTTATTGGCGCCGTAGCGTCCAACGGACACTTTTTTGCTGTGATTGCCAGAAATCAGCTTTACTTTTCCATTGTCGCACTTGCCCATAACAACGCCAACATGGTTGCGCATCACCATGATCGAACCGACCTGCCAAGGCTTGGCTGGTTTACCATAGCCCGCAAAGTCACGCGCACGATTTGACTGGCGCTTAGCAAAACCCGCAGCTTCCAAAATATTGTCCATATAGCAAGCGCACCATTTCGATGGGCACCCTTTTGGGCGGCGCGAACCGAGATCGTTTTGCATAAGTTTGATCAGGTTTTTAGCTTGTGCAGGCGCAACAAATACCGTTGGCGCGGCAACAAAAGTCACAGCGCACAAAAGTGCAGCAATCGATTTTCTCATATTTTGATGGGGCAAACCAGCGTGGCCGTTTGCGTCTTACTCTCTAGTCGTCTTGGAACCCCAAAGCCAAATCATTGCTGCTTTGGAAGCGCGCCTTAAACCGTGAGAATGTGTCGCAAATTTGGCAGATTGGTTAAGTGCAATTAACCCAATTCATTTTGCCAAGGTGGATTGGCACCTGCACGCGACACAGTGACCGCTGCAACATCGGTTGCTAAATCCAACGCATCCAAAAGTTGGGCTTCAGTAATCTCAGCCAATGCGGATTTAGACAGACAATTGTTGCGTCGCAACCCGGCCAAGAACCCGCCGTTAAAGCTGTCACCTGCACCAACCGTATCAATGACGATTGCATCCTTTGCAGGTGCTGAAAAAGTGCCCGAACGCGTTACCGCATCGACACCTGCACTGCCTTTGGTCATCAAAACAATTGATGCACTGTTTGAAATCAACTGGGCAGAAACCTCTTCAAAAGTTTGACCAGGCATCAGCCAATCCATGTCTTCATCAGACAATTTGATGATGTCTGCAAGCTTGAGCATGCGCTCCATGCGACCACGATACGCGCCTTCGTCTTTGATGAAACTTGGGCGAATGTTCGGATCGAAACTGATAACGCGGTTTTCCGCTTCACGCGCCATTAAAGCTTCGTAAGTCGATCCACATGGATCTGGAATGAGGCTGATGGCACCGAAGTGCAGCGCTTGAACATCATCACCGAATGACGGAAGATCTTCTTTCGTGATCATGCGCCCAGCACTGTTTTCATCATAAAACGCATACTCAGCATGGCCATCGGTGAGCTTGACAAAAGCCAAAGTGGTCGGCAGATCGTGTCGCTTACAAAATGAGGCGTCCACATTGGCGTCCGCGAGGCTTTGTTCGATTTGTTGGCCAAAGAGATCTGTGGCAAGTCCAGTGAAAAAGCCAGCCTTTTCACCAAGGCGACCCAATGTGATCGCCGTGTTGAATACTGCCCCGCCCGACACAGGGAGATAGCCAGCGCCCTCACCCTCGATTTCGCGCAGCAACATATCAATCAGCGCTTCGCCACAACAAACAATCATTTCCCGCCTCCAAACATTTCAATGTTTGTAGCCATCTATTTCAAATTAGACGAAAGTCGCAAGGCGAGATGCCAACAAACGATCTGTTTTTGTTACAAATCGCAAAATTTGATCATTTTTTAGGTCGAAAACTATCGATCTTGCTGCCCTCAGTTTCGATGCGGCCAGCGCCGATCAAATCAAGACAATATGGAACGGCAGGGAAAACAGCCGAAAGACAAACATCAATCGCCGCAGGTTTGCCGGGCACGTTGATGATGAGCGTTTTACCGCGAATACCAGCGGTTTGGCGCGACAGGATGGCGGTCGGCACTTGCTCAAGACTGACCTTGCGCATCAACTCACCAAAGCCCAGAAGCTCTTTCTCCATGACCCGCGCCATGGCTTCCGGCGTAAGGTCCCGCGGTGACGGGCCAGTTCCTCCAGTGGTGAGCACCAAATCCACGCCCACATTGTCGCATAGGTCTTTGAGACAAGCTTCAACCGTGTCGACCCCGTCCTCAATGACCCGAGATTCGGCATGCCACTCTGATGAGATGACATCGTCCAACCAGGCTTTGATTGCCGGTCCGCTTTTGTCCTCATATTCGCCTCGGCTGGCCCGATCCGAAATGGTGACAATCCCAATTTTCACGCTCATAAACTCATCCACCTAAAAACGACATATGCCGTTTGATACCAGATGTGCGTGTCTCATCAATCAAGAAATTGTGGCATTCGGGTTTGGCGAACACGGTCTCGCGAATAAGGCCTTCAACCAAAGCATTGCTTTCAGATGCGCGAAGTGCGTCGCGCAGATCAACTGAACCTTCTGATCCCATGCAGGTGTAAAGCGTGCCCGTGCAGGAGACGCGAACGCGGTTGCAAGTGGCGCAGAAATGATCGGACATTGGCGTAATGAAGCCCAATCGGCCACCCGTTTCACCAACACGTACGTAGCGTGACGGCCCGCCAGTGGTGTCTTCGATTTTGGCCATGGTCCAGCGCTTGGAAAGCTCTTCCTTAAAAGAAGAAAGCGACAAATATTGATCGTTGCGATCGAACCCAACATCGCCCAATGGCATGGTTTCGATCAAGGTAAGATCCATGCCGCGCCCATGGGCAAATTTGATGAGATCATCAATCTCATCTTCAATTTTGCCCTTCACCGCAACCGTATTGATCTTGATGTGCAACCCAGCTTCTTGCGCTTTGTCTAAACTATCAAGCACACGCTCTAGGCGTCCCCAGCGGGTGATTTCAGCGTATTTTTCTGGGCAAAGCGTATCAAGCGACACGTTGGCACGTTTCACGCCGCAATCAACAAGTTGTTTGGCAAATTTGCCCAGCAGTGTGCCGTTGGTTGTCAGCGTCAACTCATCAAGCGCACCGTTGGCGAGATGCCGTGACAGGCCTTCAAAAAGGCTCATCACGTTTCGACGCACAAGCGGCTCTCCGCCCGTAAGCCGCACTTTGCGAACACCATTGTCGACAAATGCTGAAACCAACCGGTCCAATTCTTCGAGCGACAAGACCTCTTTGCGCGACAAAAAGGTCATGTGCTCCGACATGCAATAGGTGCAGCGCAAATCGCAGCGATCGGTGATCGACAAGCGCAGGTAGGTCGCTTGCCGCCCAAATTGGTCATTCAGTGTTGGAGCTGATTGAAACTGCATCGAACTTACTGCACCAGCGGACTGTCGGCACCCTCTATGTCAAACCCTTTGATCTCCGCAGCACCGGCAAGAATGCCAATATATTGAGCGACCGCACGGCTCCAGCTCGAAGCTTCCAAATAGGCGGCGATCTTTGTTTTCACATGCTCAAATGGCAATTGCTGGCCCTCAATCACACGATCAAGCTGGATCAAGTGATAGCCAAACGGCGTGGGCACTGGCGTCGGCGAAATCTGTCCCTCTTCCATTGCAAACAAAACCGTTTCGAACTCCGGAACCGTTTGGCCTTTGGTCAATTGACCAAGATTACCACCCTCTTTTGAAGATGGGCACTGCGAGAACTCTCGCGCAAATTCGCCAAACCGGCCAGGCGCTTCTTTAACCGATGCAAGCACCTGTTCGGCTTTTGCCCTAGCTTTTTCGCGCGCGTCTTTGTCGTCGAGACCGGCGGCAAACAAGATGTGGCGCGCCTCGTAAATTGTTTCAGACGAGAAGCGATAAATATGTTGCTCATAATAACGCTGACATTCTTCTTCGCCGGCGCGCGGCACGTCTACTTCTTGTTCCAAAAGCTGACGCACTTTCGCGTCTTCATCGGTTTCGCGACGACCTTGGTCGTCACTCATCGGATCAGCTTCGATGCCGAGCGTATTTGCCTTTTGCAAAAGCAATTCGCGTACAATCAGCGCGCGCGTCGCGTTCGCGACGGCCTCGCCGGGATTGCTCGCTTCGTGGTTTTGAATTTCTTGTTGGATGTCTTCCAACGTAATCTCAACGCCGTTGACAAAAATCTCTGGAGAAACCGGCTTCGGATCAACCTTTGCCGCTTCGCCACTTGCCAGTTTTGGCATGGAGTTATCAATCAATGTTGTCATTTTGCCATTCCCTATCAAAAGCATTTTCACCGTGACTTTGGCAGAATTCTGCGGCGGCGAACTTGCGATATATTAATCTAATTGGCGGCTTAATTTTCCAAATTGCGCCAATGGGTTGGCTGGGCCATAAGGCCCAACCAAAAATGCATTTTGCTATGCGCGCTTTTTCTTTGTGCGCACCACCTGATAACCAGGACGCCACATATAGCGAACAGGTACAGAAAGCATGTGCACAAGTCGTGTAAACGGGAACAACAGAAGGATCGTGATCCCTAGGAACATGTGCGCTTTAAAGATTGGCGCTGCATCGATGATGTAGCCAGATGCTTGGAAGTTGAAAGTGAAGATGCCCTGACAATAGTTCATGAAATTCACCATTTCATGTCCATCAAGGTGCTTCATCGACACTGGAATGGTCGCCAAACCAAGCGCCAATTGCAGCCATAGGATCAAGATGATCATATTGTCCGCAAAGCTCGATGTCGCGCGAACGCGCGCATCAAAGAAACGGCGATGGATCAACAATGTTGCGCCGATGATACCAGCGACCCCGGCAATACCACCTGCCACAATCGCAAGCATTTGCTTGGCGGAGTGGCTGATCCCAAGTGCATCAAAAATCCAGATCGGTGTAAGTAGCCCGATCAGGTGACCAAAAAAGATCACGATCACACCAAGGTGGAACAAGACGGAACCCACGATCAGCTGTTTGCGACGCAGCAATTGTGATGAACCCGCTTTCCATGTGTATGGGTCTTTGTCGTAACGCAATACAGTTCCAACGACGAGGGTCGCCAGTGCGATATAGGGGTAGACCCCAAACACTGCAAAATTGAGAAATTCCTTCATCTCTCTTCTCCCTACTGAATTGTTGGTTGTGGCGCGGGGCGTTTCGCCGCGCGCATTTGACGGCTTAGACGATCTGGACCGCAGTCCTCTTCGCCCATGCCGCCGCCGAACCGAACAGCTTCTTCTTCCCAAACCGCATCGAGCGCTTCGAGATCATTTGGATCATCTGTCGGCTCTGCGAGGATTTCCTCAACGATTTCAGGATCGGCTTGCGTCGCAATGATCGATTCCAAAACCTTGAAAGCGTTCGCATAGATGCTGTTCTTCTTCTCAAGCCGTGTCCGCAACGCTGCAAGAATATGCACCGTTTGACCAAGAAGCTCTTCGCGTTCCTGTTCGATTTGAATGCTCGCAAATTCCAAGAACATCGGCAGGTAATCTGGCAGATCGGTTACCGCCAAATCAAAGCCTTGGTCTTGATACATTTGCTTGAGATCGACCATCGCCTGACCACGGTCACGACTTTCGCCGTGAACATGCTCAAACAGGTGAAGCGACAAGGTGCGTGTTCTATCGAACAACTCCACATAGCGTTCCTGCGCTTCGTAAACATCACGAGATGCAATATCGTCGATCAGCTGGTTCAAAAGCGCTTTCTCAGCATCGCCAGTTAGACCATCGTCAAGCACAGCGGCCTTGAGTTCAAACGCGGCTTCCTTCAACTCTTTTGACGGATAAGAAAGCAGCGTTGAAATGATTTTTAGTGCATTTGCCATTGTTTTCTCTCAAATCAAAATACGTCTGTTGGGGTTTGAACTGTTTTGGTCTTCTTGGCGCCAAACAGGTCAACTGAGTTGTTGCCACCAGAACAGCCATTGCCGAAGCTAAAGCCACATGAACCGCGAAGGTCATAAGCGTCTTCCACTTCCTCACGGTGTGAGGTTGGGATAACGAAACGGTCTTCGTAGTTCGCGATCGCCATGATCTTGTACATGTCTTCGATCAACTCAGGTGTCAGCCCAACATCGGTCGCAAACTTGTCGTCGATCACACCATCGATGGTTTTGGTGCGCATATAGCCACGCATCGCCATCATCCGTTTAAGTGCTGTGACAATCGGCTTGTCTTTACCCCCAGTAAGAAGGTTTGAAAGATAGCGAACAGGAATGCGAAGATCATCGATCTCAGGCATGTTGTTCTTATCAACGCCAATCTTGCCAGCTTCTGCCGCTGAAGTAAGCGGTGACAATGGTGGGATGTACCAAACCATTGGCAAAGTGCGATATTCTGGGTGAAGCGGGAATGCCACTTTCCAGTCCATCGCCATTTTGTAAACTGGCGACTCTTTCGCGCTCTTCAGCCAATCTTCTGGAATGCCTTGCTCACGAGCTGCAGCGATTACTGCTGGATCGTTCGGATCAAGGAACACTTCCAACTGCTTCTCATAGAGATCTTTAGTGTCTTGAGTTGCAGCGATCTGCTCGATCTTGTCAGCATCATAAAGCATCACACCAAGGTAGCGGATACGTCCAACGCATGTTTCAGAACATACAGTTGGAAGACCTGCTTCAATACGTGGATAGCAGAATGTGCATTTCTCTGATTTGCCTGAAGACCAGTTGTAGTAGATCTTCTTGTAAGGGCAGCCAGAAACGCACATGCGCCAGCCACGGCATTTCTCTTGGTCGATGAGAACGATGCCATCATCTTCACGCTTGTAGATTGCG
>CAJXLH010000050.1 GCA_913055925.1 uncultured Maritalea sp.
GGTTCTTTCACTCGGTGATATTTTGATTTCGCCGACCGAAGCGATGACGCTTTCTCAAAATGTTACGCCAAGTGGTCGCATTCGCATCGCTGCTGACCTTTTGCGGCCAGCGCGTGTGCACACTATTCGCGATCCAAATGTTGGTGACTTGCTGCACGTCGTAACTGCCTACCCGCCGTCGCGCGCAGTGGTCCGAGACTTGGAATATGTCGACTTCCGGGCGCTAAAAGCCGTGCATGGCCTTGTGGTCAAGCCTTATCATGAGGCGCTTAATCTTTCGATCGATGGCACCAATGTGATTATCGATGCCGAGGATAGCTTGATCTTGTCCGAAGGGCAGGAGCGGCGCGGCGCTGACGCCCTGGAAGCGAACGAAAATCGTGCGGGCTATCTCGACTTGACGACTTTCAAAGTCGATAACGGTCGAGACTTCATCGGCAAATTTGAAGAGATTGCGAACCGTGCTGCGGAGGCAGAAGGTCCGCAGCTGGAGGCGACGCGATTGGAACTTGCGCGTTTCTATATCGCTGCGCGTCTGCCGCAGGAGGCAATCGGTGTGTTGAATGTCGTTCAGGATACAACGAGCCGACCGGCACTCGCAGAACGCACGAAGGCGGCGCTGGGGGCGGCGAGCGTTTTGGCACACCGCCCTGACGATGCGCTGCAATATTTGCTTGATGAAAGCATTTTTGAAGCCACAGATTCTTTGATGTGGCAAACGATGGCGCGTGTTCAACGCGGTGAATATGATGTGGCGCGGCAAAATGCTCTGCAAAGTGAAGAGGTTGTGCCAAACTACCCTCACTGGCTGCAAAACGAGTTCTATTTCGCAGGCGCGCGTGCGGCGATTGAGCAAAATGATGCGAGCCTTGCGGTTAGGTATTTGGGTTCAATAGATTTTGCGAGTTTGGATCGGGAAAATCTAAGTCGATATGATTTGCTGGCTGGCCGGATTGACGAAATTGAAGAGCGTTACGAAGAAGCGCTAGATACTTACGGTTCTGTGATGAATGCGGATGTCCGCCCGACACATGCGGAGGCGGTTTATCGCACTTTGGTGATTTTGGAAAAAACCGATAAAATCGATTATGAGAAAGCCAAGACAACGCTTGAAATGCAGTCGTTGATTTGGCGCGGTGATAAGCTGGCCGCAAAAATTCAGCATAAGCTTGGCCAATTCCAATTCCGCACCGGTGACTATCGCGCAGGGTTTGAGACGCTTGAGCATATGGCGGCACAATACCAGGATACGGAAGATGAAACTGCGCTTTATGATGAAGCCCGCGACGTTTTCGCCAATCTTTATCTGAATGGTGAAGCGGACCGGTTGGACCCGATTACTGCGCTTTCAATCTTTTATGATTTCCGTAGCTTGGCGCCCGCTGGCGCTAAAGGCGATGAAATGATCCGCAATTTGGCGCGACGCCTGGTGAAGGTCGATTTGCTTGAGCAAGCTGCAGGGCTGCTTGAATACCAAATTGAAAACCGTCTTGATGGCGTTGCGCGCGCGAAAGTCGCCGCCGATTTGGCCGTTATTCACATCGCAGACCGTCGCCCTGATTTGGCGCTAAAAACGCTTTATGGCACACGGATGGCGAACCTAGTGCCAACATTAGCGCGTCAGCGCAGAATCCTGGAAGCGCGCGCACTGATCGATGCGGGTCGGGATGAGTTGGCCGTTGATATTTTGAATGCCGTTGAGGGGCGCGATGCTGAATTGTTGGAAGTCGACGCACACTGGGCGGGTCGCCGTTACCGTGAAGCCGCTGAACAGTTGGAGCGTATTTATGCCGACGGTTTGCCGGATGGTCCGTTGACGCAAACAACGCGCAATCATCTCGTGAAGGCCGCCGTGGCTTATACGCTGGCTGGCGATGAAATTGGCTTGACCCGTTTGCGTGCAAAATATTCCGATCGCATGTCATCGACGCCGGAATGGCCGGTATTTGAGTTTGTGACGAGCCAAACAGCGTATGGCACCACCGAGTTCCGAAAGCTTGCGCGTCAAATTGCTGATGTGGATTCGCTCAATTCCTTCTTGAATGCGTATAAGACGCAATATGTGGATTCGGGTGCGATTTCACCGCAGGGTGACGTGCTATAGTCGAGGTTTAGCCGAAACTTCGGATAAGCGATCCAGCGACCAGATGCCAGCCATCGACAAGCACGAAAAAGATCAACTTAAACGGCAGCGAAATCACAATTGGCGGTAGCATCATCATACCCATGGACATGAGTACCGATGCGACAACCATGTCGATGACGATGAACGGAACAAACAGCAGGAAGCCGATTTCAAATGCACGTCGCAACTCAGAAATCATGAAGGCCGGGACCAGGATCGTCAGGGACAAATCTTCTGGATTTTCTGGGATATCCGTTTCAGTGAGGTCCAAAAATAGCTGCACGTCTTTGTCGCGTACATGCAGGCGCATAAATTCGTGAAGAGGCGCGGCTGCAAGAGGTAAAGCCTCCTCCAGTTCAAGAGTACCGGCAACGAGCGGTGCGATGCCATCATCATAAGAGCGCTGCAATGTAGGGGCCATCACAAAGGCTGTTAGAAATAGCGCGAGCGAAATCATAACCGCGTTCGGCGGTGCTGTTTGAAGGCCGATGGCTGTTCGCAGCAGAGACAACACCACCACAATCCGCGTAAACGAAGTGACCATCACCAAAATGGATGGCGCAAGCGACAGAACGGTAATGATGGCGACAAGCTGCACGGCGCGTTCTGTCACCGTGGTCTGGTCACCAAAATCAATCGATAGGTCTTGCGCGAAGGCAGGGAAGGCCAATATCGAGACGCCAAAGAGCACGACAAATGTCAGCCCTGATAGCTTCGCGCAGCGCTTTAGCGTCTCTTTGACAAAAGCAATGTCAGAAAGAGGGTTAGTCGCTCTTTTTCGTTGTACGACGACGCTTTGTTGGCTTTTTCGGCTCGTCCTTGGTGTCACCGTCCGCTCCTTGCGCCAGCTCTACTTTTGGCGCTTCTTGGGCGGACAAGTTATCTGAGTCGTCAGATTGTTCCTCGTTATTTTCGTCCAATTCTTCGCTATCCACGCCTTTGTGACGTGTGACGGGACGGAGGATGCCAGGATATTTAAGCGTTGAAACCGTGGAATCTGGTGCGGATTTGCCGAGTTCGCGTAGCTTGTCAATGGCTGTTACGTTGCTAACGTCGGCACCATCGTTTGAGCTTTCAGTAGATTTTTCTGGCGCAGGAATAATGCGCGGAGCAGTGCTTGCGTCTTGCATTGGGCGTTTCGGGATTGGCTGACGAATTGGCGCCTTTGGCGTCGCTTCTTGTTGCTTGGCAAAAGGTTCGGTTGTTGCAACAGGCGCTGTGCTCACAGGCTCTGTCTTTTCAATTTGTTTTTTGGGTTTTGCAACTGGCGTAGGCAGCACAGATTCTTCGGGGTCGATACCCGTTTCGATGACAACATCGTTTGGGCCACCAATCATGATGAGGTGTTCTTTGTTGTCTCGCCGAACGATCACAAGTTGGCGTTTGTTGTCGACAGGTGTTGTGGTGATTACGCCTAAGCGTTTCATCCGGTTGCCAAGGCCATTTCGGCTGGCATTAAATGCAAATTTCAATAGCCAAACCACAATGATGATGGCGACAATAGTAATTGCCAATCCGCCAACGAGCACCCAAATGTTGTATGCTTCGTTGCTAAAAAGGTCGTTGATAAAACCCATCAAATAATTCCCCGAGTGCCGAGATTCCTTGCCCTAGTAAATCCCGGAAATATATGCCTATGAAATTAGCTATACAGGCAAATAGGGCGAGGGCAAGGCCTGAGCTTGGCAATTTTTGCAATATGGAAGATATCGTTAATGCGACGTTAACCATTTAGGCGGCAATATCTGCCTAGTAGTGGTGAAGGTCGTTTCAATGTCTGTTTCAAAATTGCCAATTTTTCAAGCGCTGAGCCAAAAGATGAAGTGGCACCAGACGCGGCAAACCTTGCTTGCAGAAAATGTGGCCAACGCGGAAACGCCTGACTATCGCGGACGCGACCTCAAGAAATTCACCTTCGCAGATCACGTGAACCAGTTGCAGGGCGCTGGGATTAAAACCAGCACAACCAACTCAGGTCATATCAGCGTTGACGGGCAGGGAACGCCGGATTTTGGCGCGCGCCGCCTCAACAGCTTTGAGATAACGCCTGAAGGCAACCGTGTGGTGCTGGAAGACGAAATGATGAAGGTTGCGAGCAACCAAATGGAATATCAAACCGCGACAACGCTTTACACGCGTTCGATCCGGTTGTTGCGCACAGCGCTTGGAAAGTAATCGGCAATTTTTGCCTTTGGAGTAGATCATGTCTGACTTTATGAACTCACTCAAAATTGCGGCCACTGGTCTCCACGCGCAATCGGCGCGTATGCGGATTATTGCGGAGAACATGGCCAATGCCAGCTCTGCAGCGAAGGAGCCGGGCGCTGATCCATATCGTCGTCGCGTGCCAACATTTGAAGCGGTCTATAATCGTGAATTGGCGGCGCATAAGGTGGAAATTGGCCGCGTTCAATATGACATGAGCGAGTTTCAAAGCCGTTATGAGCCAGGACACCCGGCTGCTGATGAGCGGGGATATGTGCTTTATCCCAACGTAAATTCGCTGATTGAAACCATGGATATGCGTGAAGCACAGCGCACATATGAAGCCAACTTGAATATTGTAACCGTGACGCGGCAAATGCTCGGCGGCACGCTTGATATTTTGAAGGGCTAATTATTAGGAGAGCCAATCGCTGAGTAGGGGGTGTTGGGGAACACCTTTTGGCGGATCTGGCAAATTGGGGTTTGAAAGATGAGTATTCCGTTTTCTGCGGCATCAAACGCATATGCGAACGCATCAAATCTAATCGATCAAAGTGCGAAGGCACTGCCAAAATCACCGACCGAGACAAATGCGCCTGACTTCAGCAAGTTGGTTGCCGAATCTGTTGGTAGCGTTGTGGAAGCAGGCAATCAGGCTGACCAAAAGGCCATGGATCTTGTTGATGGCAAGGGGAACGTGGTTGATGTGGTGACCGCAATTTCGGAAACTGAGATCGCATTGCAAACGATGGTGACGATTCGTGACCGTGTGATCACAGCTTATGAAGAAATCATGCGGATGCCGATCTAGCATCATATAACCGGAGGCCTAACATGACAGGCGCTCAAGTTCTTGATGTGGCGCAGGATGGTATTTGGACGCTGATTTATGTGTCATCGCCGCTCATGATTGTTGGATTGGTGGTGGGCGTTGTTATCGCGCTTTTCCAAGCGTTGACGCAAATCCAAGAGATGACTTTGGTGTTTGTGCCAAAAATCCTCGCCATCTTTATCACCATGATTTTGCTGCTGCCATTTATGGGCGGCTTGATGGGCGGTTACATGAACCGCGTTGCCGATCTGATCGTTTCTGGCGGCTAATGCCATGAGCATTAACTGGCTCCCGCAAACAGCTCTAATTTACGTTTTGGTGTTCGCACGCGTGGGCACCATGATTATGTTGATGCCTGGCTTCGGATCGCAACGCCTACCCATGCGGATGCGACTTACGATTGCATTGGTTTTCACTTTCATCATGTATCCGCTGATTTCGACAAACTATTCGATTACGCAGATTACGATTTACCCGGCACTTCATTTGCTGTTCTCAGAGATTTTGGTGGGGCTTGTGCTAGGTGGCGTGGCGCGGCTTTTATTGTCTGCGGCTCAGGTGGCGGGTTCCACAATCGCGTTTCAAACAGGTTTGTCCTTCGCACAAACTTCTGACCCCACCCAAGGCGGTGTGCAGGGGGCGATCTTTGGTAATTTCATTGCGGTTTTAGGCGTTGCGCTGATTTTTGCGATGGATTTTCATCATCTCGTTTTGGCGGCGATTTACAAAAGCTATGAGATGTTTTCGCCCGGCGGCGGCATTATGATCGCGGATGCCAAGGATATGGCTGTGGAAGTTATCGCTGGTAGCTTTGTCGTGGGCGTGCAAATGGCCGCGCCGTTTATTGTGTTTGGCCTCGTTTTTTATTTTGGCCTTGGCATTTTGGCGCGTCTCATGCCGCAATTGCAGGTTTTCTTCATCGCGATGCCGGCCAACATCGGGATCGGATTGTTGTTGTTTGTTTTGCTGCTCGGCATGATGATGACTTGGTACATGAACCACATTGAACAATATTTGCTCCGGCTAATCGGGTAGGTGAACGATGGCTGATCAACCGGATAAGTCCGAGAAAACCGAGGACCCCTCCGATAAAAAGCTCGAGGACGCCCATAAAAAGGGCGACGTTGCGAAGTCGCAAGAACTTACGACTTGGTTCATGATGCTTGGTACGGCGCTGGTTTTTGCGCTGATTGCGCCAATCACCAGCGCGTCTTTAATGCTGCAACTTAAAGGCATTTTTCTCAATGCTGATCAGATTGAAATATCTGGCGGCGGCTTTGAAGCCTTTTGGCGAAATCTGTCAGGTACAGTTCTGATGGTCGCCGTGGCGCCATTGTTGATTATGGCGGTGTTTGCGCTCGCTGCGAACTTGGTTCAGCACCGACCAGTTTGGTCACTCGACCCAGTTAAACCAAAGTTTTCCAAGGTATCACCATTGAGTGGAGCCAAGCGCTTATTTTCGGGCGAAGCGTTGGTGAACTTTGCGAAGGGCATTGCCAAGTTATCGATCGTTTCTTTGATCATGTTTTTGGTGATGTGGCCCGAGCGCGACCGCTTGGACACCATCATCACGGCTGACCCTGCGATGATCCTGCCGGTATTTCAGGAGATGGGGATCAAAATCATCGTTGGTACATTGGCCGTTATCACCGTAGTTGCAGGGCTGGATTTTATGTATCAGCGCAACAAATGGTGGGAAAAACAAAAGATGACCGTCAAGGAAGTGCGCGACGAATATAAGCAAATGGAAGGTGACCCGACCGTAAAGGCAAAAATCCGACAGTTGCGGCAGGAGAAAGGCCGTCAGCGGATGATGGCCAACGTGCCGGACGCAAGTGTTGTGATCACCAACCCGACGCACTATGCGGTGGCACTGAAATATGAGAGCGGCATGGCTGCGCCTGTCTGCGTGGCCAAAGGCACAGATGCGCAAGCCCTCAAAATCCGTGAAATTGCCACTGAAAACGAAGTGCCAATTGTTGAAAATCCACCTCTTGCGCGAGCGCTTCATGCATCTGTCGATATCGAGGATGAGATTCCGGGCGAACATTTCCAGGCGGTTGCAAAAGTGATCGGCTATGTGATGCAACTTCGCAAATCTCGGTCATGGGCAGCAAAATAGGCACAGTTGCTGATAAAGCGCGTTTGGCGGCGCTGTTATGGTGAATAATCGCTTAACGTTGCCTTGATTGTGCCCTCCAAAATGATGTTCAGTGAGAAGAAGTAATTTCTGGTGATTCCCGCCGACAATTTGGCGTGGCAATAAACGAATAGGGGCACATGAAATGTCCATGACACCGCTCGTTGACGACGCATATCCAAAGCCTGCAGCTAATGCCAGTGGCGGCGATGGCGGCATTTGGCGCGTCGCGATCTTGTCTTTGGTGTTCGTAGCTCTGGCTGTGGCCTATTCGCTTTACGGTGATCAAATCCCGGCGGATATGCTCCTATTGGTGCTTGGGCTGTTGGCCGTTGTCGGTGTGTTTTGCCTGTTCGGCCTCGCCGCCGGACTTTTCAAAATTGCTGGAGGCGATGAAGGCCCCGCGCTGCAAAGCGCGGTGGTGGACAGCCTTGACTATGGCGCGGTTGTTGCAGACCGACAGGGGCGCATCGTATATGCCAACGCAGCTTATGGCGAATTGATGTCCGGCCTTGATCGCACGTCCGTTGTGAGCGTGCCACGGCTTTTTGCCAGCGCCGCTGAAGCGAGCGAAGCGATTTACCGTTTGTCGCGTGCCGCGCAAGACGGGCGGCGGGCGGTTGAAGATATTCGGCTAACCGAGGACATTGGTATTCAAAAGGCCGTAGATGGTCCGATTTGGTACCGCGTGTCTGTGCATCCTTTGCCTGATGTGGATGGCGTCGACGGACGAAAGCTGATTTTGTGGTCAGTGGAAAACATCACCCGAGATCGCGAGCGACAGGAAAACATCTTCCTCGAATTGCAGCGCGCGATTGATTATCTTGACCATGCGCCGGCGGGTTTCTTCTCGACCGATGGACGCGGTAAGATTCAATATCTCAACGCAACATTGGCGAATTGGCTCGGTTATGACTTGGCAGAGTTTGACGCTGGGTCTTTGCGGCTTGATGAAGTTGTGCGCGGTGATGGATCTGGGTTGCTGCTAGGCGGCAGCACCGATGGGCAAATCAAAACCGAAGTGATTGATATTGACCTCGTAAAACGCGACGGCACTAGTTTGCCGGTGCGCTTGCTTCACCGTGCGGCCCGACTGGCCGAAGGTGAACTAGGTGAAACACGCACATTGGTTTTGGATCGCTCACCGGGTGTTGATGCGTCTGAAGAGTTGCGCAATGCGGAAATTCGCTTTAGCCGCTTCTTTAACGACACACCATTTGCCATCGCAGCGCTAGACGCAGACGGAAAAGTGGTGCGAACAAACGCACCCTTTGCGCGTACATTTGGCAACGAGCATGGCGAACGCGCGACAGAAGGGTTGCCGCTGACAGATATGTTGGCAGAAGAATCTGTGCCACGTTTTACCTCAGCGCTTGAGGCGGCCAAGGCCAATCAATCAACCATTGAGCCGGTGGATTCTGTGCTGGCAGCCAATGACGAGCGTAGCGTGCGGCTTTATTTCAGCGGTGTTGCCGATGGAAATGGTGGCGACGAGGCAGTGATCGCTTATGCGCTGGACACCACGGAGCAACGGGTTTTGGAGCAGCAATTTGCCCAAAGCCAGAAAATGCAGGCGGTTGGCCAATTGGCGGGCGGTATCGCTCACGATTTGAACAACATTCTAACCGCAATTATTGGCTTTTCGGATTTGCTGCTGCTTAATCTGCGCCCCAACGATCCGTCGTTTAAAGATACGATGGAAATCAAGCAAAACGCCAACCGTGCGGCTGGCTTGGTGCGTCAGCTTCTCGCGTTCTCACGTCGCCAAACTCTGCGTTTGGAAGTGCTTGAGGTTTCCTTGCTGGTTGATGATTTAACAGTTCTGTTTAAGCGCTTGATTGGCGACAGCATCACCTTGTCCGTCGACCATGCCGCCAATATTTGGCCCGTGCGCGCTGACCATATTCAGCTTGAGCAAGTTGTCATCAACCTTGTGGTGAACGCGCGTGATGCGATGCCTGATGGTGGCCGTGTGGCCATTCGCACGCGAAATGTTGAAGAGGCAGAGGCCGCGACATTTAATTATCGTGGTATGCCAGCTTCTGACTATGTTCTTATCGAAGTGGAGGATACCGGAACGGGTATGCCGCCAGAAGTGCTTGAAAAGATCTTTGAGCCATTCTTCACTACAAAAGACATCGGCAAAGGCACCGGGCTGGGACTTTCGACCGTTTACGGCATTGTGAAGCAGACGGGCGGATTTATTTATGCTGATACTGAGCTAGGTGCGGGCACGACGTTCAAAATCTTCCTGCCGCGCTATGCTCAAAGTTCAGAAGAGGCTGTTGAGGCCGCAGTGGCCAAAACAAAGGTCCGCGATTTGACGGGTCAAGAGAGCATCTTGCTGGTTGAAGATGAGGATAGCGTTCGCGCAGTGTCTTCTCGAGCATTGTCATCTGCCGGCTATGTGGTTCACGAAGCGGACAGCGGCGTTGAAGCGCTTGAAGTGCTTGAAGAGATTGACGGCGAAGTGGACCTTTTGATCTCTGACGTTGTGATGCCTGAGATGGACGGGCCAACGCTTCTTACACACATGCGGGAACGCTATCCTGAAATCAAAGTGATCTTTGTTTCTGGTTATGCGGAAGAAAATGTGCGCAAAGATTTGGAAGATAACAGCAGCGTTGAGTTTTTGCCAAAACCGTTCTCACTCAAGCAGTTGGCTGCCAAGGTGAAAACAGTTTTGGAAGGTGGCGAATAAGCCGTTCGCTAACCGCAAACTCTGCGCATTACGGTTTCAAGCGGTCCGCGTTTGAACCTGTTTGCCCAAAGATAGCTGAACATTACTGCTACAAGAACATAGGAAACGGTGAAGACGAGCACCATTTCTGGCGACGCAGTGCCGAGCCAACCAAATTCTTCAATTATGCCCATGCCGATGAATATGTGTGCAAAATAGTGCGTGAGCGTATGGGTGCCAGTGGCGCTGAGCGCTTTGGCGAGTTTTGTTTGACGGAAGGCCTTAGGCAGAAGCAAACAAAGGCCAATCAAAAACATTGCAGCAGAAATGCCAGTTAGCATGTAGATAGGCCCAGGAGGTATTGGGCTTGTGGAGAGCAGGTTGAAGTCTGATGCGCCAGCGAAGTTAGATGCAAGTGGCATAGCCAACTGACTGACGAAGGGCAGGGCAATCAGGCCCAACGTGCCAATCGCGGTGAGCTTTTGGGCAGTTTTGGGCTGGCCGAGCTCTAGCTTTGACAAGAACATGCCGAACGTGAAGAACCCGAGCCATGGGATAATCGGGTGCCAGCCATTATAGAATAGGTTCATCAAAAAGTTCTGCGGCTGCCACAAATCAATGTATTCAAGCAACTCCCAATCCCAATTTTGATTGTATTCGATGAGTGCAAACAAGGCTGGGAAAGCCAAAATGAGTCCGCCGGTTATGGCCAAAAGAGTTGATGTGCGCAGGGGCGCCAACCAAATCGCGATGAGAAAATAGAATGCGTAATAGTGGATGATGTCGGCGGTGAACATCGTCACGTTCAAAAAGCCAATCACCATCAAAAACAATGCGCGTTTAAGGATGGTGATAACGAATTCTTGCCCCCAATATTTTCGTGCTGCCAATCCAAGACCAAGTCCGGCGAGAGTGACAAATGTCGCCGCCGCTTTGCCTTCAAAAATGCTCATCCATATCGGTGATGGGGCGCCAGTATACGCCATCACCATATTAAAATTGACCAGCGCCATGCCAATAAACGCAAAAAAGCGCGCTAAATCCAATCCAGAAATTCGGTTCATTTTGCAGCCCAATTATTAGAATGTTCATTCTAATATAAAAGTGATTCTGCCAATTTCAATGAATCCCGCGCAACTTTGAGTAGTAAGTTTTTGACTGCAATGATTGTGTTCGAACAATGTGTTGAGAACAAAAAACGTACACATCAATATTTATCATTATTTATCAGTATGTTATTTGTCTTGACAATTTTGCGAAAACATGAGAACAAATATAGTACAAACTTTTGAAAATAACGCTCCCAACGGATTGCAACACTGCGTTGGTTTTGGAATAAGGATAAGAGACAATGGCAAATTCTCAGCTTCGTGTGGTCGAAGGGGGCTCAATGGATAAGAACAAAGCGCTAGAGGCGGCACTCTCGCAGATCGAACGCAATTTCGGTAAAGGCTCAGTGATGAAACTGGGCGAGAACCAAGCGGTGGAAGTAGAATCCATCCCTACTGGATCTCTTGGTTTGGATATTGCGTTGGGCATTGGCGGTTTGCCACGCGGACGTATTATTGAAATTTTTGGTCCTGAAAGCTCAGGTAAAACTACCCTCACATTGCATGCGATTGCTGAAGCACAAAAATCTGGCGGTATCTGTGCATTTGTTGATGCGGAACACGCGCTGGACCCTGTTTATGCCAGCAAGCTCGGCGTAAACATAGATGATTTACTGATTTCTCAGCCTGACGCTGGTGAGCAAGCGCTTGAGATTGCCGACACATTGGTTCGTTCCGGTGCGATTGACTTGTTGGTTGTCGACAGTGTGGCTGCGCTTACGCCAAAAGCGGAACTTGAAGGTGAGATGGGTGATTCACTCCCAGGCTTGCAAGCGCGTTTGATGAGCCAGGCAATGCGTAAGCTGACAGCGTCGATCTCACGATCAAAAACAATGGTGATTTTCATCAACC
>CAJXLH010000051.1 GCA_913055925.1 uncultured Maritalea sp.
AAAACGCGTCTTACCGATATTGGCGGCATCCGCTTTTGTGCGAGCGCGCTCTAACTCGGTGTTTAGAAGCGTCAATGCCTGCGTACGGTCTTGTACTCGTGCTTCGAGCGATTGATTGACTTTGGCAAGCTCGCGCTCAACCTCAACGCGCGCCGTAATGTCAGCGTAGCTGATCACTAAATTCTTGTCGGGCAAGTGCTCCGTGCGCACTTCCAAATAAGTGCCTTCGTGGGTTGGGCGTTCAACCAGACTTGAGCCTTCTGATTCGATCTCATCCAGCCGATCTTGAGCGAGTTCGGCGGTTTCGCCCGCGCCAAAATCACCGCGCTCCGCCAAGAAATTGATGATATCGCCTAGCGGCGTGCCAATTTTGGACAATTGGTCGGGAAGGCCAAGCAGCGACTGAAACAAAGCGTTTGAAAGAACCAGTTCCCGGTCTTTGGAAAACATCGCAATGCCTTGGCCCAAATGGTCCACAACCTTACGAAATGCGGGGCCGTCATCAAATTCGGACAATGAAATATTCCTAAGGCTTTGCCACGATAGATATTGGCTAACATTGCCACTTTAACTGCGCAACTTTTGTTTGCGAATTTGCTCCATCATGATGCAAAACAAATAAACTTTAAGTTGCCTATTGCATAAAAAATCAACTTATGATTGATTTGCGAAAGATAGGAAAAAATACCCAATATAGGTATGAAGTCTTATATACGGTGTATTACGGAACAAAATAAGAAGTTTCCCCAAGTGTTACTGCAATTATCAGAATCGCGCATGGGGAACATACTAATAGGCAGCTGAAAGCGTCGTATTTTGCGATCAGCGCGCGATATTTTTAAAGCGATTAGGAGTTTATATGGTCTCCCAAAAAAAGTCTGCCAGCGTCACCATTTACGATTGTTGGAGACGCGGTAAATGACAGCCAACATATACTACCACAATGCATTTAACCGCGATCGACTGGTGCACATCATCGATGCCGACCAGGCCACTTGCGAAGCGTTGAGTGTGCTCTTCCGATTGGAAGGTTTTCAAACTCAATACTCCTCGCGACTGACAGACTTTCTAGCTGGTTTGGATAGACGGTTGCCGGATGTCATCATACTCAACATGAATATCGATGGTGAGGACACACTACCCACATTGAAGAGATTAAAGAGCATGCAAACGGGCGCGCCTGTGTTCATGCTTTCCGACAATCAAAATGTGGGTGGGGCCGTGGATGCGATGAAGAGCGGCGCAGCGGATGTGATTATCAAACCAATCGACACTGAAAAACTGGTGCGTTCGGTACGTGATGCGCTAAGGCGCGATGTTTATATCGGCGCAGTACAAGGCGGCCACCATCGACCCGTGGAGGTGAGGGGCTTCAGCCAGCTCACGACACGTGAGCGTGAGGTGTTGCAATTGATCACCAACGGCTTGTCGAACAAGGAAGCTGGCCGAGAACTCGATATTAGCCCGCGCACGGTTGAAGTGCATCGTTCACGCGTTATGGAGAAGCTGGGCGCGCGCAACACGGCTGACCTCGTTCGGATCGTCCTCACAAGCTAGCGTTCTGCTTGTCCTCCCTTGGCCCGGAACGCATTTGGGCGACGCATTCGTCGCCCATTTTTCTTGAACCTAACCAAATTCGGTGCATAGTAAGCTCGCCTTTCGTTTGGACGACCTAACGAACTTTTTTGGGCTATTCGGGACGACCCGCTACAACAATTAAACGGGAGCCAACATGTCCGATACAAAACCCGTCCATAATCTTCAGGCGCTACTAAAAGGCATGGATGCACGCCTTTCGGATGAGCGCTATTTGTTTGCAACGGTTGCAAAAGACGTTGCTGATCAATTGGCTATGCAGCCCATCATGCGATTTGAAGAAGACGAGGGTGTGACGCTTATTCTTTTGAAGTCGGATGCACATGCAGCAGCAATTGAAGGTGAATTTGAATGTCAAAAAATCACGCTTCACATCCATTCGGCGCTGGAAGCCGTTGGGTTTATGGCTGCAATTTCAAACAAATTGAAAGATGTCAGTGTGCCATGCAATGTGGTCGCGGGGTATTACCACGACCACTTGTTCATACCTGTTGATAAGGTCAAAACAGCAATGGCAGCGCTTAGAGAGTTAAGCGCTTAGCCGCCATTTGTTGGCAACACAAGATCACCGGAGTTCAACGCCTGCGCTGTAAGTTGCGACGTGTCGGTGTGCATTGGCAAATCAAGCACGTTCCACACCTTCACCAATGCATCACGCAATTCGAACAGCATTTCGTCTGTGTGAAGTGGCGTTGGCGTAATCCGCAACCGTTCAGTGTCTTTCGGCACTGTCGGGTAGTTGATTGGCTGAATGTAGATATTGTGCTTTTCCATCAGCATATCGCTAGCCGCTTTGCAGCGACGTGCATCGCCCACGATAACTGGCACAATGTGCGTGTTGGTTGGCATTACCGGCAAGCCAGCTTCTGTCAGAATTTCTTTCAGGCGCTGTGCTTGGCGTTGTTGACCTTCACGTTCTTCGCTTGATGACTTCAGGTGTTCGATTGAGGCGCGTGCCGCTGCGCAAAGAGCAGGCGGAAGCGCTGTCGTGAAAATGAATTCAGATGCATAAGAGCGAACGGCGTCAACAATCGGCTGGCTTGCTGTGATGTAGCCGCCCAAAACGCCAAAGGCTTTGGCCATTGTGCCTTCAATGATATCGATGCGGTGCATCAAGCCTTCGCGCTCACAAATGCCGGCGCCGCGTTCACCATACATGCCAACCGCATGTACTTCGTCGATATAGGTCAGGGCATTAAACTCTTCGGCAAGATCAGCAATCTCTTCGATAGGGGCCACATCGCCATCCATCGAATAAACTGATTCGAATACGATCATCTTCGGACGATCTTTGCCCGCCGCTTCCAGGATTTCGCGAAGGTGCGCCATATCATTGTGGCGGAAAATCTTCTTTTCCATGCCAGATTGGCGAACGCCCGCGATCATTGAAGCGTGGTTCAATTGGTCAGAGATCACCAAACAATTTGGGATTAGACGCGCGATTGTTGAGATCGCCGCTTCGTTTGAAACAAAGCCAGATGTGAAAACAAGCGCTGCCTCTTTGCGGTGCAAATCTGCCAACGAACGTTCAAGTTCCACAAGCGGTCGGTTGGTGCCTGCAATATTTCGCGTGCCGCCAGCGCCGGTGCCAAGCTTAGCCGCCGTTTCCTGCATCGCTCTAATGACGTCTGGATGTTGACCCATGCCCAAATAATCATTGGAGCACCAAATCGTGATCTCTCGCGCATTGTCTGCGCTGTCACGGAAAATAGCACGCGGGAAGTGGCCGGCCACCCGCTCTAGATCTGCAAAAACTCGATAGCGCTTTTCTTTGCGCAGTGTATCGATGGCGTCCTCAAAAAGTCCGCGATAATCCATCGACATTTCCCCTATCAACACGTGGCCAATCTTGGCCACAGAACAATCTGAACTCTATCGAGTCTAATCTGTAAAACGCAGATCGACATGACGTAGGTCAATTGCCGCCAGACAAATTCAAAAAATGAGATGACGAAGGCTGCGACCTTGATTGTTTATAAGCATTCTAAATTAGAAAGGAAATGCGACCAAATGCACATAGTTGTGATTTGGTGGATTTTTTTAGTCTATTTCGCTGAGCATTTCGGCCAACAACGCTTCGCCTAGCCGAACAACTTCCTCGGCAAGCGCGATTTCTTGCCCCTTTTCGCTGCGCGCGCCAACAAAGCACGGACGGATCGCGAGCGCGTCGCCAACTTTTGTTGTGCTTGGAATAAACTGGTTGAGTCGCACCAGTCGACGGTGAATACGCTGATTGAAATCATTCACGTCAGGTATGGCGTCGTCGACAAACCTAAAGCAGCAAATCGACAGAGATGGTTCAAGCAAAAGTTCGAGTTTAGGGTGCTTTCGAACAAAATCGCCTAATTCGGTCGCCATGTCATTGTGGCGCTTGATCCGGTCGCGCATGCCTTCGACACCGATTTCTTTCAGCATTGCCCAAACAGCAACGCCTCGCGGTGGCGCGCTGAGTTCAACGCCAAAATCAAAGTAAGGGATGCCGAAATCATCCATGGAATGCGAAGGTGCATTTGCGCCATCTTGATGATCCACAGAACCTTCCAAATAATCAGCGGGCTCTTGGGTAAAGGCGCGATGTAGGATGTCGCGATCGCGAACAAACGTCGCGGCAATACCGACGCAAGCACCCAGCCATTTATGCGGATCAATAATGACGCTGTCTGTGAGTTCAATCCCGACAAATCTGTCGCGTAGTCGTTCGTCCAATATGCCCGGCAGGCCATATGCGCCATCGATGTGGAACCAGATGTCGTTTGCATTCGCGATTTCACCGATTTCTTTAATTGGGTCAATCGCGCCCGTATTTGTGCTGCCAGTATTGGCAACCACCGCGATGGGAAAAACACCACTTTTGCGATCTTCTTCTATGGCGCGACGAAGCGCGTCCGGCCGCATCCGCATTTGGTCGTCGCATTCAATCAGTCTGACCGACTGTCGGCCCAAGCCTAGCACGGCTGCGGAGCGCTGGATCGTGTGGTGGCATTCGGCGCTCGCATAAATACAACATTTGCGATCAACGCCGGTGGACGCGACATCAATGCCGATCTTTTCAAAAGCCGATTGGCGAGCCCCGCCGAGCGCTACAAGATTTGCAACCGATCCACCCGTTGAATAAAGCCCTTTCATGTCGCCCAACTCGAGCATTTCGGCAAGCCAGTTTAATGAAAGCTCTTCCAAATGGTTGAACGCATTCAAAGTGTAGCGCTGAGGCGAACCGATGGAGGCGGCCGCTGATGCAATGGACGAGGCGGTAGTGCCGCCAGTTGTGATAAAGGCCGTGAAACCAGGTCGAACAATAGCGGATCCATTTGCAATGACGGTGTTCCGCAAGGTCTGCGCAACGGCGTCAATGCCAACCCCTTTTTGCGGCAGCTGTTCGGAAAGTTGTTCGCGCCAATTTGCATCGCCAGCCAGCGCGTCATCGTGCTCAAACTTCAAAAAGTCATCAAGGCTTTCGCCAATTTGACTCATGTAATTCGCAAATTGGCCGGTCTCGGCAAAGTCTTTGGTCATGATCATCTGGCTTTGATTCTAAAAAGGTGAACGCAGTTGAACGGCAGTGCGTCCCAATGGCAAGCCGAAATTGACGAGAAACTCGCGTCCTGAAAGTGGCAAATGCAATCTCGCATCAAAATAATTTCGATAATTGCAATCTAAAACGTTTTGGTGAGTTTTTGCGTAAGTATTTGTTCATATTTGGTCGATTGGATGGTATCCAATATATGGTTGGACCATCTGGGAAGAGTTCGTGACAACAAATTCCGACCGAAAAAGGGGAGAGATCGGCTACGAGATAGCCATTTTCGCAGCGTGCTTTTTGCTGATTTGGCAAATGTGCGCAGCCCTGAAGGTCTGTCAAATAATGTCCGCGTTCGGTGTGACATTTGCCATACCACAATTGGCACACATTTTGCCAGCCGCCATATTGATGGGAATTATTTTGCTGGTGCGATTCTGGCAAAAAAATCGTCAATTGGAATCAGCGTTGGCCTCGGCACAAACGCAAGAAGATGCGCTGGTCAACGAGCTTTGCTTTGACAAACTCACTGGCCTCCCCAATCGACGTTTTGTTGACCAAAATTTGCAACAAATTGCAGAAGGCTCGGCGACGTCAGTACCATCTCGGTGTGACTTTCTTGCGATTGAATTGAACCATTTCGCTGGGTTGAAACAAGCGCGCGGTTCCAAATTTACCGATGCAGTACTCCGTATTTTCTCAACGCGATTGCAAAACGTCACCGGTGTGAGGTTTGTGTCCACATTGGCTGAAAACCGTTTTTTGATCGCCGGCGAGCCAAAATCATCGTCAGACAGCGACGCCTTGATCGACAAAGTGCAAACAT
Organism: uncultured Maritalea sp.; assembly: GCA_913055925.1. Taxonomy (GTDB): domain Bacteria; phylum Pseudomonadota; class Alphaproteobacteria; order Rhizobiales; family Devosiaceae; genus Maritalea. Next base: position 5,940 of record CAJXLH010000051.1, read on the forward strand.
TGCTGCGCAACCCGATTGTTGTTGATGCGGATGTTGTGCATCTGGAATGGCTTATGGGAGTTGCGAAATACCCACATGATAGCGCTGATATTCGTTCCTGCGCGAGCTATGCAGAGCTGGCGTTGACCTATGCCGATGAGAATAACGATAAAAAAATCAGCCACTTCTGCCTAAAGGTTGCTGAGCAATCACAGTTGCGTGCAAATCTTGAGCGTGAGCTAAAGCAAGCTGTTGAGGCGAGCGAGCTGTCGCTTGATTTTCAACCCTATTACGACATGAACACCGGCGAAATTGCAGGTTTTGAAGCCTTGGCGCGATGGACGCTTGCTGATGGAAAGGTCGTTCCGCCAAGTGAGTTCGTGCCTTTGGCGGAAGAAATTGGCTTAATGGCACCAATGACTTTTGACCTGTTTGCAAAGGCGCTCGAGCAGCTAAATCGTTGGCCGGAAAGTCAGTCCTTAGCATTCAACATCTGCGCCACGTTGCTGGAAGATAACTGTGCGGTTGATCGCTTGGTTTCCATTATGCATCGCGCAAAAGTGGACTTTCGACGCGTGGAGTTTGAAATTACCGAAAGCCGGTTGATGGACGATTGCGAAACCGCAATTAAAAACATCAAGCGATTGCGCGCGGCGGGCGTACGATTTGCTTTGGACGATATGGGAACGGGCTACTCAACATTTTTACGTTTGGCCTATGTGGAAATCGACAAGGTCAAGATCGACCGCGCATTCACCAAACGCATGTTGTCGGATGCGCGCACAACCAAAGTCGTTTCCGGTATGATTTCAATGGCCCGCGAGTTGGACGCGGAAATCGTGGTTGAGGGCGTTGAAACCGAAGAACAGCTCAAGCGCGTTTTGGGCTTAAGGTGCCAATTTGTACAAGGGTTTTTGCTCGCCAAACCAAGGGATGCCGAGGCGACCTATCTCGCTTCGTCCCTAGCGCCAATTGATATCAGCGCTCCTAAAACCCAATTAGCCATTTAGCATCCAGTAGCTTGCATTCAACAGCGATGCGAAACCAACCCACGCCAAATAGGGCAGGGAAAGGTAAGCGCTTAGGCGGTCTTTTTTCCAAATCACGATGGTAAAAACCAAAATGACAATCCAAAGCGCGAGAATGTAAACCAACGCCGCGCCGAGATTGTATGCGCCGAAAAATACAGGCGTCCAAATGGTGTTGAGACCAAATTGCAACGTCTAAAGCGCGATCAAAACGGGCTTCCACTCCCAACGCGGCATGTAGATTAGGCGATAGGCGATTATTGAGACAAACAGATAAAGGATCGTCCAGACCGGTCCAAACAACCAGTTTGGCGGCGCAAATGACGGCGCGGTAAGCTCTGCGTAATAACCCTTGATGTCCCAAAGGCCTGCACTGCTGGCAGCAACAATGGTCGCGGCATAAAACAAAATCCATGTCAGTATTTTTGGGCCATTCTGGATAATTCTTTTGACCATAAGGCACTCCTTTGTTCCATTTTGGCTACGGATCAAACAGTTCTGTGGATCAATTTCGGGTCTTGGCGCAATGGATCATGAATTTATGTGAGGTCGTCATTCAAAATGATGATTTCTAAATTATGAGAATTCTATCATAATTGAGATCCTACCAAGCGGTGCCCGCGTAAGCGATAACAAATGAACAATTAAAACACCGCGCCTTTCGTCAAGGGGATGAGTTGAAAGGAACCACAATGCTAGACATTGCAGCTAAACTAAATCTGTCAAATGGCTATGTTGACGGCGATTGGTTGTCCGCAGGTGACAATAAAACTTTCGCGGTGAGCAACCCGGCAAACGGCGATATCATTGCGGAAGTCGCGGATTTTGGAACGGTTGAAACCGAAAAAGCAATCGCTGCTGCTAAGAACGCGTTTGTAGATTGGTCAAAGCGCACCGCGAAGCAGCGCTGCGATATCATGAAGGCATGGTTCCGCCTGATCATGCAAAATCAAGACCAACTCGCGCGCCTGCTATCACAAGAGCAAGGCAAACCTTTTGCAGAAGCGAAGGGCGAAATCGCCTATGGCGCAAGCTATATCGATTGGTTTGCTGAAGAAGCACGGCGCAACTATGGCGATGTGGTTCCCGCTGCAAAACCAGACACGCAAATCCTGGTGCTCAAGCAAGCGATTGGCGTGGTGGCGGCGATCACACCATGGAACTTTCCAAACGCCATGATCGCGCGCAAAGTGGCGCCTGCCTTGGCTGCTGGATGTACGATTGTGATCAAACCTGCGCCGGACACACCTTTGTCTGCGTTGGCGCTAGCCCAATTGGCGGAAGAAGCGGGCATTCCAAAAGGCGTTGTGAACATTATTCCGACCACGCAAACTGAAGCTGTCGGCACGCTGCTGACCACACACCCTGATGTGGCGAAAGTGTCCTTCACCGGGTCGACAAATGTTGGTCGCTTGATTATGCGTAACGGTGCGGACACCGTGAAAAAGCTCTCCCTAGAGCTGGGTGGAAATGCATCCTTCATCGTATTTGATGACGCCGATATCGACGCTTCTGTAGAAGGCGCTTTGGCATCAAAGTTCAGAAACTCAGGACAAACATGCGTTTGCGCAAACCGCATCTACGCGCAAGCGGCGATCTATGATGAATTCGTTGAGAAACTGGCAGCGAAAGTCGCTGAGCTGAAAGTCGGCGATGCATTTGAAGATGGTGTGGCGCAAGGACCATTGATCAACCAAGCCGCAATTGAAAAAGTGGATCGGTTAGTGGAAGACGCGACGACAAAAGGTGCGTCGATTGTTACCGGTGGCGAACATCATGATCGTGGCGAGTTGTTCTACACACCAACGATTTTGCGCGACATTACCGAGGACGCAGATTTGCTGGTGGAAGAAATTTTTGGCCCGGTAGCGCCGGTCATTAAATTTGAAGACGAAGACGAGGTCATCGCCAAGGCAAACGCCAGCGAATATGGCCTAGCGTCATATTTCTTTGCCCGTGATATTGGCCGCGTTTGGCGTGTCGCCGAAGCGCTGGAAACCGGAATTGTTGGGGTCAACGAAGGCATCACGTCTGCGGTGGAGGCGCCGTTTGGTGGCGTCAAGCAATCTGGGATTGGTCGCGAGGGATCGAAATATGGTCTCGATGATTATGTCGAGATCAAATATGTGCTGATGGGTGGCTTGAAGAAATAGCCGCTACATCAACCCGATTTTTTTGAACAGCCAAAACTGGATTGCGGCGACCGCGACAAGAAGCCCGCAGACAATGGAAAATGCGTAAGGGTTATCGACCCCTGGCATGCCACCAACATTGATGCCCAAAAGGCCGGTCAGAAGGCCCAACGGTAAAAACAGTGCAGCGACGATGGAAAGGACCAACATTTGTTTGTTCATCGTCTCTGCGCGCTTATCCATCAGCTGATCATGCACCACTTGCGATCTATCGCGGATGGCATCCAAATCTTCGCCAAGCCGTGTTACGCGTTCACTGGCTTCGCGAAGGCGCGAGCGATCACGCTCTTTCAGCCAAGCCAAATCCTCAATCAGCAACGTTGTAAGGGCGTCGCGTTGCGGCAGCATGTACCGACGCAGCACTATTGAAGTGCGGCGGATGTCAGACAGCTTGCCGCGAGATGTTTCGGCAATCTCATCAAGAACTTTTTCTTCTAAATCGTCGATCTGACCGTTGATGTCGGCCACCAAAGGTTCCACCTCATCCACCAAACGCAATGCAAGCTTCGCGATCAAGTCTCCTGGAGACTTGGGCGCTTGGTCCCGGGTGATCGAGGTCACGAGATCATGCAGTGCTTTGAGCGGCCGTTGTCCGACGCTGATGATTTGATTTTGGGTCACCCATAGGCGAATTGACACCATATCTTCGGGCTGTGCGCCATGTTCGATGTTGACGCCACGCAAGATCAAAAGAGCACCATTGCCATGTACCGTGCAGCGTGGTCGAGTTTCCGGTGCTGTTAAAGCATCCACCACAAAACTGTCCGCGGCGAACTTGCCAATTTGGGCGCGTGTATTTGGATCGTTGCGCAAAAAATGTCGCCAAACAAAGCCAGATTTACCAGCGGATGGTGCCGCCGATTGGTCAGCCACCACTGAAGCGTGGCCTGCACCATCCAATGCATAGGCGAATGCCTCTGCGACATATTTGGCGGTTTGGTTGTCGATGTCCGTTTGGCTCATAAGGCAAATTTATACGGCATTTCTAACGTCGTCATCTCAAATTGCTGACAAGAAAAGGGGATATGCTGAAAGGGAAGTGTTTCATGGCACAACTCAGTGAGTTATAGTTTCGGTATGTTTGATTTTGGCCCCATTCTCACGCAGACGTTAGAGTCTGCGAATAGTCTGTTGCAGATATTTGGATTGTCACTCAATTGGGGGCATCTAACCTGGGGCGTAATTCAACTTGGCATCGCAATTCTTTGTTTTGTCGGCGCGCGCATAGCTGCTAAGCGGGTTGAACCGAAACTCGAAGCCAAAGTGCGCGACATGCAGTTCGCGCCGAACAGATTGCGCCTCGTTGCCGTCTTGCTGCGCCGCACGCATTTGTTCTTTTTCGTTTTTGCACTTTGGTTTGCAGTGTCCGCGCTGCGTGCATTGACCTGGGATAGTCGGTCTTTTTTTCTGTTTTCCATCGCCAACCTCGCCAGCGCGTGGCTGATCATTTCTATTGTTTCGCGGATCATCAAGAACCGCACACTTGCTCGCGCAGTGGCCATTTTGGGTTGGTTTATCGCGTCTTTGCAGATTTTGGGCGTTCTATCCGCATCGGTTGAGCTGGCTGACCAGTTGGCCATCCAGTTGGGCGAATTTAGGCTATCCGCGCTTCTGGTGTTCCAAGGCATATTGCTGCTGTCCTTCTTGTTTTGGGCTGCGTTTTTTCTTTCCCGATTGGTGGAAAAGCAATTCCAATCGCTCGAAGATGTGTCACCAACCATGCGGGTTTTGGTGGGCAAACTTTCACGCTTCTTGCTGCTCACATTGGCTTCGATCATTGGCCTGTCCATGTTGGGGATCGACTTCACGGCGTTAACCTTGGTGTCAGGTGCCATCGGTTTGGGCATTGGCTTTGGTTTGCAAAAAGTGGTCTCGAACCTCATCTCTGGGGTCATTTTGCTGCTCGACCGTTCGATCAAACCAGGTGACGTGATTTCGGTCGGGAACACCTTTGGTTGGATCACATCCTTGAGTGCGCGCTATGCATCGGTGACCGCCCGTGATGGTCGAGAATATCTCATTCCAAACGAGGATTTGATCACCCAGCGTGTTGAAAACTGGTCATTCAACGACCCCTATATTCGGATCGAAATTCTCTTCGGCGTCAGCTACAATGCTGACCCGCACAAGGTCAAAGAATTGGCGGTGAAAGCAGCGCTCGCGCAGCCGCGAACCATTCGGACCACTGGCGAGTACCAAACGGTTTGCCACGTGGTCGCATTTGGCGAAAGTTCCATCGACTTTACACTGCGGTTCTGGATTTCAGATCCAACCAACGGCATCACCAATATTCGCGGGGATGTTTTCTTGGCACTTTGGGATACGTTTAAAGAACACGACATCGAAATTCCTTATCCGCACAGACATCTGCTACTTGATAAAAGCGCAGCGGGCGTGCTGCATCCAGATGCGCCAAATGGAACGGCTAAATGACCAGAACCATTTTGCTCACTGGCTTTGGACCGTTTGGCGGTGCGACCACAAATCCTGCCATGGAAATCGTAGAAGCACTGGACGGTTCGGAGATTGAAGGGTGCAAAGTTGTAACGCGCATATTGCCGGTTGAAAGGTTCGCTGCGATTGCGGCGTTACGTGAGGCAATCGAAACGCATGCGCCAGAAACCGTTGTTTCGCTGGGCGTTGCCGTGGGCCGCACAGCAATCTCAATCGAGAAAGTCGCGATCAATTTCGATGACTTCCGCATTCCAGACAATGCAGGCAATCAACCCATTGGCGAACCGATCGAAGTCGGCGGCGCTGATGCGCACTTCACCACATTGCCG
>CAJXLH010000052.1 GCA_913055925.1 uncultured Maritalea sp.
GATTTTAGACGCGCGGCGGTAAAGCTCTTCAACGTCTGGATGGTCAGAGGCACCTTCAAGAACACGCGCGATAATGCGGCGTTGTTCGGTCATGCGCATGCCTGATATTTCACATTGTTGTTCTAAAGTGTTCTGATCAGACATCAATTTGGCCCCTTTGCCGAGCGGCAATATTTGGCTTTGGATTAGCCGAGATCAGCGCGCATGACAAGTGCCGTAGCGGTTTTGCCATCGGGACGCGGATAGTATCCACGACGCTCACTGATCTTTGAAAAACCGTATCGCTCATAGAGTTTTCTGGCGGGTTGATTGTCCTCATCAACTTCCAAAAACATCTTGGTCACAGGGCTCATCAACAAATCATCAAACATGGCTTGCATCAGCGCTTTCGACAGACCTTTTTTCTGATGTTTCTTGCCCACCACAATGGTCATCAACTCGCTTTCATCGCCGCTGATGCGCAGCATCGAAAAGCCCGCGATTTGGTGCTTGGCGTCGCACGCCACATAAATTGGCGTGTCAGCACCACGCAGATAAGATTGAAAATCCCCCGCATTCCAACCGCGGAAAAAGCCTTCTGCGTGCAATTGCGCAAGCGCTTTTTCGTCACCGGCTTGGGCCGGTTCGATGTGCAATCCAGCTGGGGCCATCCAGATTTTCATATGCGTTCAATCAGTTTTTTTGTTTGTGGTTTCGCGTCAGCGTCGCGAATATAGCATGGTTCTGGCGGATATGCTTTTGGGTCAGCTGTCTGGCCAAATTCAGCCAGTTTGACAATGTTCACAAAAGTGCGTTGGTCCGCATCGCGCGCGAGCTCAAGATTTTGCGCGCCAATTGTTTCAGCCGCCCATGCCGCGCCACTGCCCAAAATCTCGCTTGAGTTGGACAAGCCATCTAAGGCACGTTCGTTATCAATCGCTTTTGGCTTAGAAACGGGCGTTGCGATGGCTGAGAAATCTTGCCGATAATGCTGGTTGCGCCGCGCATCAATAAGCACGGTAAAGGGCGACTTGTGTTTGCCGCTCAGCGACAAGGCCATCAATGTTGAAACACCAAGGCAGGGAACGTCTAACGCGACAGCCAACCCGCGTGCGGCAGCCAAGCCAACCCGCAATCCGGTAAATGAACCCGGCCCTGCGGTGACAACTATCCGCTCGACATCGTCATATTCGCGCTGGGCATTATCCAAAAGCGCGTCAATTTGATCGAAAAGGTGTTCTGCATGTCCGCGCGATAATGCTTCGGACATGGAATAGCTGGTGCCATCAGCATCAATGAGCGCGCATTGGCAACAGGCTTGCGCTGTGTCGAGCGCCAAAGTGATCGGGTAGCTCGCCACAATAGAGCCTTTTGCCTACATTTGTTGAACTTCTTCTACGCCCGGTACAAAGTGGCGTAGCAAGTTTTCAATACCGTTTTTCAAAGTCGCTGTGGAAGATGGGCAACCTGCGCATGCGCCTTGCATGTGCAAATAGACAGTGCCTTCTTTAAAGCCTTTAAAGATGATGTCGCCACCATCCATGGCCACAGCTGGGCGCACGCGTGTATCGAGAAGTTCTTTGATGACTTCCACCATTTCGCTGTCGCCTTCGTCGAAGAACTCTTCAACTTTTTCACCGGCACTGCCGTCAGCATCGTCCGCCAAAATCGGCTGACCCGACATAAAGTGCTCCATGATCGAACCCAATACAGCCGGTTTAATGTGTGCCCAGTCGGTGTCGTCTTTTGTCACTGTGACAAAATCTGAACCGAAAAAGACGCCTGTGACACCTTGAATGGTGAACAAAGCCGAGGCCAAGGGCGACGCTTTTGCGCTTTCTTCTGACCGGAAATCCAATGGTTCGCCTGTGAGCACTTCGCGGCCAGGCAAAAACTTGAGCGTTTGCGGATTTGGCGTCGCTTCAGTTTGAATGAACATGATCTTTTAGATCTCCGAATTATCTGCGCAGGCGTTTTGCCGCGCTAAATCTTGTTTAGAACTATTCCAAAATAGTATTTTTGGTCGAAAAGACAAGTAGATTGTCTCAGATTGGCTTGCCTAAACGCAAAGAACAAAGAATTTTCTACGCCAAAAACTCAATCTGGTCGTCAGAAAGAAAGCCCGGCACAATCGCCACCGGGATGGGCAAAGCATCAGCGCTTCTGGATGCGATTGAGCTCACCAGTGGGCCAGGACCGTCTGTGGACTTGGATGAGGCCAAGACCAGAATGGAAATGTCCTTATCTTCGGCAATGGCCGCTTCAAGTTCATCGGCCTTATTGCCCTCACGTATTTCACGCTCAACCGGAATGTCGCCAAATGTTTTGATTCGCGCTTCCGCCTCATCGAGCCAACGCGTTGCTTCTGCATGCGCTTCGGCGCGCATGACATTTTCAACGCCAATCCAATGCTGAAAATCGTCTGGCTCAATCACCACCAAAAGCTTCACAATGCCGCCGGTTCGCCGCATCCGGCAAGCAGCAAAAGTAACCGCCACCGCGCACTCGTCGGTGCCATCGAGTACCGCGAGAAATTTCCGGTTGTATTTTGAACGTTCAGTACGGGCCGCATTTTCCATGGGGCGCATGCTGCCATTTGCAGCCCCTTTTGCCAAGATGGAAAAGGGGCTGATTTGATTTTGCGATTCTAGCTTACAAAGCCAACAATTTCGCGCACATGCTTCATGGTTTCTTCTGCATGTGCAGCGGCGCGTTCGCCGCCTTTTCGTAAAATGCCATCAAGTTCAGCAGGATCTGCCAACATGCGAGAGATTTCGCTGGAAATTGGGCTAAGCTTTGAAACAGCGAGTTCCGCCAAAGCAGGTTTGAACGCACCAAAGCCTTGGCCGCCAAACTCTTGCAGCACATCCTGCGGCGTCATACCGCTCAAGGCTGCATAGATTTCCACCAAATTGCGGGCCTCTGGTCGGCCATCTAAACCATCCGCTTCAGATGGAAGCGGTTCTGGGTCCGTTTTGGCCTTTTTAAACTTTTGCGCAATTTTGTCGGCATCATCCATCAGTGCAATGCATGACATTTCAGACGGATCAGATTTTGACATCTTTTTCGACCCATCGCGCAGCGACATGATGCGCATGGCTGGTCCTGAGATCAAAGGCTCTGTTTGCGGGAAAAACTGACCGTCTTCAAAGCCCTCAGCAACAATTTGACTGTTAAAATCGTTGTTGAATTTCTGCGCAATGTCGCGCGTCAATTCAAGATGCTGCTTTTGATCGTCGCCCACTGGGACGTGGGTTGCGCGGTACACCAAAATATCCGCCGCCATGAGGCTTGGATAAGCGTAAAGACCCAGCGACGCATTTTCGCGGTTTTTGCCCGCTTTGTCTTTGAACTGCGTCATGCGGTTCATCCAACCGATGCGCGCCACACAGTTAAACACCCACGCAAGTTCAGCATGCTGCATGACTTGGCTTTGGTTGAAGATGATTGAACGTTCTGGATCAACGCCAGTGGCAATGTAGGCCGCTGCGACTTCACGGGTTTTTTGTCTTAAAGCTTCGGGCTCTTGCCAAACCGTAATGGCGTGCATGTCAACGACGCAGAAGATGCACTCAAACTTGTCTTGCATAGGGGCAAAGCGGCGGATCGCGCCGAGATAGTTGCCCAAGTGGAGATCGCCGGTTGGCTGCACGCCTGAAAATAGGCGGTTTTCGATTTTCGTCATGGTTTGGACCCAAGCTTTAAGTTTTGAGAAGAAATGTACCTAAACGATTGATTGCGCAAATGTAAACCGCCAATCAATCAGCAGCGCATGAATTACGCCCTTAGCAGTTGCCGCCATTCATTGAGTTTTGCGACACCAATAAGATGTAGCCCCACAAAATAGATCAGCGCACCGGCGATAATCAGAAGACCCAAAGCGCCGATCCGCCACCAAAGCGCAAACGCCTCCACGACAAATTGCGGCGCGAGATATTGTGCGAGGTAGTAAAGTCCAAACCCCATGATCGCGCTGACCACAATCAACACCGCAATCTGCCCAAGGGCACGAAGTGGCAAGTTAAGTTGGCGCCAAAACCAAAGCGTTGTCACCAACATGAAGACGTTGGCCCAGCCAGAAATGCTGGTTGCCCATGCAATGCCGACATGACCAAGAGTTGGGAACAACAAAAGCGAAAATGCGATATTGAGAACAACAGAGACCGCTGCGAAAATGGCGGGTGTACGTGTATCTTCCCGCGCGAAATAGCTGGGTTGGAACACCTTCACCAAAACAAAGGACGGCAAACCAAGCGCGAAAATCTGCAAAGCTTTTGCGCTTTGATTTGCCGCGACACCATCAAATGCGCCGCGCTGGAATAGGGTTGAGATGATCGGTTCTGCAATCACAAACAGCGCAGTCGCTGCGGGTAGCGTCAGCAACATGCCAAAGAACAGGCTTTTTTCTTGCACATTGGCGGCGGCCTCAGCCTGACCAGATTTCAGCAACCGAGACAATTCGGGCAGCAAAACCACGCCAATAGCAATGCCGATCATGCCAAGCGGTAGCTGATATAGTCGGTCAGCGTAATAGAGATAGGCAATCGCGCTATCTTGCGCCGACGCGATATTGGTGCCCACCAAAATATTGATCTGAGTGACGCCGCCCGTCAGGATGGCGGGGATCGCCAAAGCCCAGAATTTCTTCAACCCCTTGTCGAGTTTTGGCATTTGAAGTTTTGGAAAATAGCCCGTTTGCTTCAGGGCCCATGCCACAAGTGCAATTTGTGCGACACCGCCGACTAAAACGCCAACGGCGATGATCATGCCGGCAAACTTGGTTTCCACAGATACCAGAACCAATCCGGCAAGAACCACCACTAACACGACGTTCAACAAAACTGGTGCAAGGGCTGCGATGAAGAATTTGCGCAAGCCGTTCAGAATACCACCATAGGCAGCCATTAGCGACATGCAGGCAAGATATGGGAAACAGATCCGCGACAGCAGAACCGTCAGTTCAAACTTTTCAGGATCGTCCGCAAACCCGGTGGTGAGCACCAAAATGAGTTGTGGCATGAAAATTTCAGCCAAAACAGTCAGCGCCAAGAGGACCAATATCAACGAAGAAACAATGTTGGCGGAAAAGCGTTTTGCCGCGCTTTCGCCTTCTTGTTCCAGCGCTTTGGCAAACAAGGGGATAAAGGCGGTGTTAAACACACCCTCAGCCAGGATACGGCGAAACATGTTGGGTAAGCGAAATGCGGCGACGAACGCATCGGCCACGGGTCCTGCGCCGAGAATGCCCGCCATCATAATGTCGCGCGCAAAACCCAAGATGCGCGACAAAAGTGTCGCGCTGCCGACACTGGCGAAGTTTCGGATCAGTTTCACGCGCCAATCTCGTGCACTTGAACGCCGCCTGGCTTTTTGCCGCTTGGGATATTTTCAAAAGTCGTGATCAACGCCTCACGTATTTTTTCTTGCCGCGATTTGTCTTTGACCTTCATGCCAGTCAGATCTGTCACATAAAACACGTCGATCGCCCTTGCGCCAAAGGTACCAATATGCGCCGAGCCGATGGTCAAATTAAGGTCGGCAATGGTTTTGGTCAGATCATGCAGCAGTCCAGAACGATCAAGTCCGGACACTTCGATCACTGTGAACTTCTTTGAAAGCGAATTTGAGATGATCACGTCGGTCGGCACGCTAAACGGCTTTACGCGCTTGTTGAGCTTTGAATCAACGCCCAATCGCTCAGGGAGTTTTTTCTCACCGCTCAAGAGCTTTTGCACAAGTTCGATGACTTTGAGTGCGCGAATTCGCTCATCTTCATCTGACGCGAAACTGCGTTTGAGGCGCAATGTATCAAGCGCCTTACCATCCCGCATAAGCGTGATCTGAGCACCAACAATGTCGGCACTCGACAAGGTACATGCGCCGGCGATTAGTGACAAAAGCCGTGGGTGGTCAGGGGTATAGATCGAAATCTCGGTGATTGCTTCAAAGCTCTTCACCCCAACACAACCCGCAAAAGGCTGCCCCAACTGATTGGCCTTCCTGATCATTTGCGCATGATCGATTTGCAACTGGAATTCTGAGCGAATCCAATAAGCGGGGTAATGGCGCTCCAAATACTCGTCCGCTTGTGCCTTCGGCCAATCACGCAAAGCTTGCGCCAATCGCTCCTTCGCTGTCCGGATACGATCATCCTGACTGATCTGCGAATGGCCGCCAGATAGAAGCGGCTCTGTGGCGTAATAAAGCGCGCGCAGAAGCGAGCCTTTCCACCCCGTCCAAACGCCCGGGCCTACGGCGCGAATGTCACAGGCAGTGAGCACCAGCAGAAGGCTCAAGCGTGCAGGGCTTTGCACAATCTGCGCAAAATTTGCGGCTGTTTCTGGGTCTTGCACATCACGCGCTTGAGAGATTTCGCTCATCAAGAGGTGATATTCGATCAACCACGCTACGGTGTCAGTTTCCGCTGCATTGAGCCCAAAACGTGGACAAAGCTTGCGAGCAACTTTTGCGCCGGCAATCGAATGATCTTCCGGTCGACCCTTTGCGATATCATGCAAAAACAACGCCACAAACAACAGCTTCACGTCAGCTAAGTGCGGCAGCAATTCATGGGTGAGCGGCAGCTCATCTTTCAAGCCACCTTCCACAATTTCCGCCATGACGCCCACCGAGCGGATCAAGTGCTCATCAACGGTGTAATGGTGATACATGTTGAACTGCATCAGCGCGACGATGCGGCCAAATTCGGGGACAAACCGCCCCAAAACTTCCGCTTCATTCATGCGGCGCAAAATGCGTTCAACAGAAGGTGCATGGGTGAGGATTTCAAGGAAATAGCGGTTGGCGTCTTTATTGGCACGCAAATGCTTATCGATGAGTTTTCTCGAGCGATTAATTTGCTTCAAGCTGTCGGGATGGAAGAGGATCCCTTCACGCCCGGCGAGGTAAAAGATTTTGATCAGATTAACGGGGTCTTTTTCAAAAACATCGTCGCTGGCGATGTTAAGACGCCCCCGATCGATCACAAAATCTGTTTCGCCCTTCACTTTGCGGCGGCGCAACAAACTTTTACGCATCCGGCCAAAAACATCGACATCTTTGGCGTGATTAAACTCGAGCGAGGTACAGAAAATCCGCGTCAGATCGCCAACGTCTTTTGCCACTGCGAAATAGCGCTTCATTAAGCGCTCTACCGGCTGCAAACCTGCCCGTCCAGATACATTTAGCCGTTCCGCCAATTCTTGCTGCAAATCAAAAGAGAGCTTCTCTTCGGCCCGTCCGGTGAGGAAATGCAAATGGCATCTGATGGCCCACAAAAAATCTTCAGAGCGTCGGAACCGACGATATTCTGCTGATGAAAAAACACCCTTTTTGGTCAGTTCTTTGGCTTTTTCCACGCGGAAGAAATATTTCGCGATCCAGAAAAGCGTGTTGAGGTCCCTAAGACCACCTTTGCCCTCTTTGATATTGGGCTCCACCACAAATCGGGTATTACCGATTTTTTCGTGCCGCTCGTCGCGTTCGGCCATTTTTGCAGCAATGAATTCTGGCCCGGTATCCGCAACAATCTCTTCGCCAAACCGGGTTTGAAGCTCTTGATAGAGCTTTTTGTCGCCGGTGATAAATCGGGATTCCAGCGTGGCGGTGCGCACGGTCATATCGGCTTTGGCCATGCGCAAACATTCGTCAACAGAACGTACCGCGTGGCCGACCTTTTGCCCCAAATCCCAAAGCAGATAGAGCACAAATTCGGTTACGCTTTCGCCCCAAGGGGTTTGCTTGTACGGCAAGATAAACAGCAAATCGATGTCGGAACCGGGCGCTAGCGTACCACGTCCGTAACCGCCCACTGCCGCAATCGACAATGTTTCTGCCTCAGATCGATTTTGCACCGGATAGACATATTCTGACGCAAAGCGGAACGCCATTCTGATCAGTTCGTCTTGCGCTTTATTGAGGTTTTTGGCGCAGTCGCGACCGCGGCCATTTTCAATCAAGTCAATTTCAGTTTGCTTGTGCGCATTGGCCAGGGTTTGCTTGGCTTTTTGCAAAACAACGCTTCGCGCCTTTGGACCTGCGGGGTTTTCATCGCCTATCTCGACCAAAATCTCCTTGATGAGATCGTCGGCTTTTCGAAGCGTGAAATGCAGTTTTGGACGGCTAGCGTTTGGCATGTTTTTGGCTAAGCTTTTTTAATTCGTACAGTAGATCAATCGCCATGCGCGGCGTCAATTCATCTGGGTTGATTTCTGATACACGTTTTTGCAATTCGTCATTGCTTTGAGGTTTTGGTGTCGGTTTGCGCTCGGCAAACAAAGGCAATTGTGCAACGCCAGCCGCCACATCGTTGGCCTCACGTTTTTCCAAAATATCGAGCACTTCTTGCGCGCGTTCCACAACATGCGCTGGCAGTCCTGCGAGTTTTGCGACCTGAATACCGTATGATCGATCCGCTGTGCCATTGGCCACTTCGTGCAAAAACACCACATCACCTTCCCACTCGCGCACTTTCATCGTGTGGTTTGACACGCGATTAAGCCGTTCAGAAAGGGCGGTTAGCTCGTGATAGTGGGTCGCAAATAGGGCGCGGCAGCCTGTGTTTTCATGCAATGCCTCAACGGCAGCCCATGCAATCGAAAGACCGTCAAATGTTGCCGTGCCGCGACCAATCTCATCAAGAACCACAAGAGAGGAAGACGTCGCCCGATTGAGAATGGCCGCTGTTTCGACCATTTCTACCATGAAGGTTGAGCGGCCATGAGCGATATCGTCTGCTGCACCAACACGGGAGAACACACGGTCAATCACCCCAATATGAGCAGAACTTGCCGGGACATAAGAACCCATCTGCGCCATAATGGCGATCAGCGCATTTTGCCGCAAGAATGTCGATTTACCGCCCATATTTGGACCGGTGATCAACCACAGCGCGCCATTGGTTTTGCTTTGCGGCGGTGACAAATCGCAATCATTGGCCACAAATGCATTTTCACCTGTCTTTGCCAACATCACTTCAACAACTGGGTGACGCCCTTTGTCGATGTGAAAGGCCTGGCTGTCATCAATCTTAGGACGACAGTAATTCTCTTCCAGTGCCAGCTGCGCAAGACCCGCTGTTAAGTCGAGCTCTGCAAGCGTATCTGCAAGCTGTTGTAGCGCCGTTGTCTGCGCGAGAATAAGGTCGCGCAGTTCATCAAAGATGCGCAATTCGATCGACAATGCCGCTTCACTGGCATGGGTGATTTTGCCTTGCAACTCTGACAATTCAGTGGTGTTAAACCGCACCGCATTGGCCAGCGTTTGCCGGTGAATAAAGGTCTGGTTCAGCGGCTCGCTCATCAGTTTATTGCCGTGGCTGGCGGGCACTTCAACAAAATAGCCAAGCACATTATTGTGCTTAACTTTTATAGCTTTGATGCCTGTTTCGTCGGCATAACGCGCTTGTAGCGCGGCAATAATTTGCCGTGATTGCGTGGCTAAAGTGCGGAACTCGTCGAGCCCTTCGTCAAATCCTTCGCGTACAAAACCGCCATCGCGGGGCAATAGTGGCAAGTCTTCCTTCAGACGATCCGCGATTTGGGTCGCTAGCTGCATCGGCGCGTCATTCAATACGGCTTTTAGCGCGCTGGTTCCATCCGATGGCATATCAAAGGCGTTCAACTCAACGGCCAGCTGGGTCGCGGTCTCAATTGCCGATTTTATTGCCAGCATTTCTCGCGGCCCACCGCGCCCAAGCGCCAAGCGTGTTAGCCCGCGCACAATGTCTGGTGTAGATTTAAGCTTTTCGCGCACCAGTGAGGTGACAAGACTGTTTTCAAAAAAGTCTCCCACCATGTTGTGGCGATGAATAATTGCTGCCGGATCGCAAAGCGGCGCACTCAGACGTGCAGACAGGAGTCGCGAACCGGCCGACGTTACGCATTTATCCATGGTGGCGCGCAAAGCGCCTTTAGTTTCGCCGCGATTTGTGCGCAGCAACTCAAGCGACATGCGTGTGGCCGCATCGATTTGCATCAGTTTTTCGCCGGCCTTTTGCGGCAAGCGCAATGGCACCTTCGCGCCCTTTTGGGTTTCCCCAACATAGTTGATTGTCGCGGCCACAGCAGAACGCACGATCCGCGATTGCCCAAGGATTGGTGCTGCTGCATCACCAAATGCAAATTTCAGCGTTTCGTTTGCCTGTTCAGAATCGAAAAACTCAGAAGGCTGAACGGCCAACTGGCCGGAAAACCCGAGCGGCAAGAGATTGTTGCTGCCAATAAAGGCCTGGGTCTGCCCGGTAACGATCAGTTCTGTAGGTTCGATACGGGCCAACTCATCTGACAGCTGGTCTTTTGCCACATCGAGAAAGAACATCTCGCCGGTGGAGATGTCAGTATAGCAAATCGCAAAATCAGCATCGCCATGTTGGATCATCGCCAAACTGGCGAGATAGTTGTTCGCGGCACTATCGAGCAAATCATCTTCTGTGAGCGTACCCGCTGTGACCAAACGCACCACATCGCGCTTAACAACAGATTTTGACCCGCGTTTTTTGGCTTCCGCAGGATCTTCCATCTGCTCACACACGGCGACACGATGACCAAGTGCGATCAGTTTTTTCAAATAGTCTTGCGCCGCATGCACAGGCACACCGCACATTGGAATATCTTGATCGAGATGCTTGCCGCGCTTGGTCAGCGCGATGCCAAGTGCCCGCGAAGCGATTTCCGCGTCATCGAAAAACAGTTCGTAAAAATCGCCCATGCGATAGAACAACAAATACCCTGGATTGACCGCGCGAATTTCAAAATATTGCGCCATCATCGGCGTGGGCTGCGCGCTGGGTTTTTTCGCCGGTTTCTCTACTGGTTTTTCAGGCGCATCTTCGCGCTTAAGCGGCACTTGTTCCACATCGTCACTTGGTTGCCGATATTGGATGGATTTGTCGTTCATTATTATGGTTTAGCCGTATCAACCTGCCCTTGGAAGACCCAAGTTAGGGTAAGCCGTTCGGTGTGCCAACAGTTATCGTCAGGAATTCTCAGTTTTTGCGATCAAGCCCGGTGGCTTGTCGAAAATGCTGCTTATAGCGCTCTGGTGTTTGATCGATCAAAGTAACGATCATCACATCGGTTTTCCCGAATTGATGATCGACAAAAACACCTTCGCCGACATAGGCGCCGATGCGCAAATATCCTTTGATCAGCGGCGGCAAATTGCTGAGTAGGCGTTTTTGCTCTGCAGGCTTAACGTCAGCATAATCAATAAGCTCACCAACATCGGGGCGTGCGCTCACGCGCCAATTTTCTGGTGGCTTGGCGATGGCATTGAGCAAATCTAGCGCCTCTTTATGGACCTTGGGGTCTGTGCCCTCAAAACTTGCAACACCGAAATAAACGTCAATGTCATAAAGCACCGCATATGCCCAAAGCCCTGTCCAAAGCGCTTCCATGGTGCGGCGGTCGCGATATTCGGGCAAAACACAAGAGCGGCCAACTTCGCAAAAACCCTTGTCCCAGTTTTTAGCCAGCATGGATTTTAGATCAAACTCCGCCGCTGAATAAAAACCGTTCGAGGCGTTGGCCACTTCAGATCGCAAGGCACGATATGTGCCGACAATTTTGGGGCGCCCAGTTACACCTTCGGTTGTTTCATGATCCACCACGATAATGTGGTCACAAATCGGATCGAACTCGTCGGCATCGCGTTTCGTGCGCAAAGTTTTGGGATCCGCCTCAGCCGACATTTCTTCATAGAACACTGCAAAACGAAGGCGTTGTGCCCGACGAACTTCGCTCGCGGTTTGCGCAATACGCACTTCCAAAGAACCGATGCGCGCGAGGCTTGCTGGGTCTTTTTGCTCGGCAATCGCCTTTTTGGCCCGGCCAATTGCCGCAACACTGGAGCCGATAACCGGCGTGCTCGACACAGACAAAAACTGATCGAACCAACGTTTTGGGCGGCGATGAACCGGGGCCAATTCACGTGGCTTC